>CAJBZC010000516.1 GCA_903959965.1 uncultured bacterium | reverse complement strand
TCCTCCGCCAGGGCGACCGCTTCGGATATGATTACGATATGCAGGTGCAGCGCTCTGCCGCCTGGGTGCAGGGTGTGTTCAAGTTCCGCAAGATCGATTACTTCCTATCCGCCGAAGGATCCCATACTTCCTTCTTCCGCGAAGGACATGTAAAGACCGGCATCTATCCGAACAATTCTCTGGGCAAATCGGCCGTGAACCGATTCACGAATTATGCAGTAAAATCCGGATTAACCTTCAAGATCGATGGACGGAATTATATCTATGCCAACGCCGCAATGCTCACCAAGGCGCCATACTTCGAAAATATTTACATCGCCCCACGCACCCGCGACTTCCAGCAGCAGAGTCCACGATCGACGACCGTGCGCAGCGCCGAAGCCGGCTATGTACTGAATGCCCCCAAGGTCAAGGTCAGACTGACCGGTTATGTCACCAAGATGGAAGATGATTACAATGTGCTCTCCTTCTATCACGACGACTACCGCAACTTCGTCAACTATGCCCTAAGCAATATCGATCGTTTGCATTTCGGCGGAGAGCTCGGCACGGAAGTGAAGGTCACTTCCTCCCTCAGCGTGAACGCCGCAGCAGCCTTGGGCAGATATTACTACACGAGCCGGCAGGAAGCCGTGGTCACCCTCGACAACAGCAATACGCTACTCGGCAATGAAACGATCTACTCGCAGAACTTCCGCGTACCCGCTACACCGCAGGAAGCGTTCAGCATGGGACTGAACTATCGATCACCTAAGTTCTGGTACCTGAGCCTGACCGGAAATTATTTCCGTCAAATGTGGCTTGATTTCAACCCGATCCGCCGCACATCCAATGCCGTGGACGGACTGGAGTACAAGGGAGAAACCTTCAACGCGATCATCGACCAGACCTCCTGGGATCCTCAATACACGGTGGATCTGTTTGCCGGCTATTCCTGGAAACTGCCGAAGAAACTGGAGATCGATCACAAATCGACTTTCCTTGTCTTCAATCTCGGCGTAAACAATCTCCTCGACAACCGTAAGATCATCACGGGTGGCTTTGAACAACTCAGATTTGATTTTGCCGACAAAGACCCAGGCAAGTTCCCGCCACGCATATTCTACGGCTACGGCCTCAACATGTTCGCCAGCGCCACCCTCAGATTTTAATGAACACCAGACACCCGAAAAAATAATAGATATGAACAAGTCCATTCAATACTTCACACGGCTGATCATGCCGGCGACCATCCTCCTCCTGCTCGGGGGCTGTAAGAAAGATTTTGATGCACCGCCCGCCCCTACAGATCCGAATATAGCGGTCACGCATACCCTAAAACAGCTGAAGGCACTGCATGTGACCGGTGGTGTGATCGATGTGATCACAGCAGACATGGTTGTATCCGGCGTCGTCGTGGCCAATGATAAGAGTGGAAATCTCTACAAGGAAATATACATTCAGGACGGGACGGCCGGCCTTAGCATTGAGCTTGATGTAGCCGGACTGCACAACTCCTTCCCCGTTGGCCGCAAGGTTTTCATCAAGTGCAAGGGACTTGCGTTGAGCGACTATAACCGCCTGATGCAACTGGGTATCAAGGCAACGGTAAATAATGCGCCCTCTCTGCAGGCCATTGCCTCCAACCTGATCGGTCAGTATGTGATCGGCGGTTCGCTCAACAATCCGGTGACGCCGAAGGTCGTGACCGTCAACCAGCTCGGTACATCAATGTCTGACGACATGATCGGCACGCTGATCCAGCTAAACAACTACGAATTCGTACCGGCCGATACATCGAAAACCTACGCCGACACCTCCGCCTACCGGAACACCCAGAACCTGACAGTCCGCAACTGCCAGGCCAACTCCTCGATTATCATCCGTACCAGCGGTTACGCCGATTTCGCCGGGCTGAACGTGCCCAATGGAAATGGTACGCTCACGGCGATCTACACCGTCTTCGGCAGCACCAAACAACTGTTGGTGCGTGACACCTCGGATGTTAAATTCAATAACCCGAGATGCGGACAGGGTGCGACCACCCTGATGAATACCTCAGAACTGAGAAGCTCCTTCACCGGCACCGCCACCACCATTGCAGAAGGAAAACGCATCACAGGCATCGTAATCAGCGATCGCACGACGACCAATATCAATAGCCAGAATTTGGTACTGCAGCAGGGCAACGGTCTCGCCGGCATCCTCGTGAGATTCGAGGCGCCGCATGGTTTCAACCTGGGTGATTCCATCGATGTGAATGTGTCGCAGCAGGAACTCTCTGAATTCAACGGTCTGTTGCAAGTCAATAATGTCCCGCTTACTTATGCGTCCATGAAGGCCACCGGCAAATCGATCACTCCGCGTACGGTGACCCTGGCGCAAGTTGCCTCCAACTTCGAAGCCTGGGAGTCGACCCTGGTAAAGACAGGTCCGGCATCCCTGAGTGGCGGCACGGCCGGCACTTATGCAGGGAATGTGACCATGAACGATGGTGCCACACTCGTACTCTACACGGCCACCGGTGCGAGCTTCGCCAGCCAAAGCTACCCGAAGACGGTCGTAGCCGTGACCGGTTACCTGACACAATTCGGCACTCTGCAAGAGATATCAGTTCGAAACCCCGGCGCTCCGCTGAATGATGTGGTAGCGGCCGGAGGCAGCAGCGGCAGTGGGCTCGAGCTGACCACCTCTCCCTACACACAGAATTTCAATAACCTTGCCGGCGGACTCCCCAAAGGAATATTCGTAAAGATCGGGGCCACAGCGTCGTCTGCAGGTACGGGAGACATGCCCATCTACGGGAGCAGTCTTGGCACAGGTACCCTGTGGAACCAGACCAGCGCAGGCCTGAAGAATTTCGCCTCCGCCACCGGACTCACAGCCACTAGTGATGCCACAGCGCAAAACGCCGCCACCAACCGCGCACTCGGCATCCGCCAGACAAGCTCCACCGGCTTCGATCCGGGCGCATCTTACCTCTTCCGCATCGATAATACCATCGGGAAGTCGAACCTGCAGCTCTCCTTCCTGCTGCAGTCGCTTGACAACTCCATCGGACGTACAACGATCTGGAAAGTACAGTATGGCATTGGCGACAACCCGGCCACATTTACCGACGCCACCAGCGTCCCCGCCGCCCTCAGTACGACACCAACATTTGGCTCCACACCTGTCACGGTAAACTTTGGCAGTGCCCTGAATAATATCGGACAGACAGTCTGGATCCGCATCGTCACGCTCGCAGCCACCAGCGGAACAGGCAGCAGGCCTTCCACGGCCATCGATGACCTAAGCTTAAGCTGGAACTGATATATCTTATATTTATTTAAATACAAAGGCGCGATGGA
>CAJBZC010000515.1 GCA_903959965.1 uncultured bacterium | reverse complement strand
GCTGTTTGATCAAAAAGGTTGGCTGATTGTTAATTTTTTTCAAGTATTAGACTTACATTGTAATCAAAGCACATGAGTAGGGAGTCATTCAGGGAAGACGATCAGGATATAGGCGATTTGCTTCGTCTGTATCGTCGACTGGTGACGGGAAGAGGTGCGGCCTCCTTGTCGGAAGATGCTTTTGAGCGCATCATAGATCACTTTGATGATATGGATGACCTGGGGGGAGCCATCGATGCGGCCGATACAGGCATTGGTCAGCACCCGTTTTCTTCCGTCCTTCTCATCAAAAAGGCCGATCTTCTCATTTCAGCTAAGCGTTATGACGAGGCGCATGCTCTTCTCGACCGCGCAGAGATCCTCGACAGCAATGACATAGACATTTACATCCTCAGAACAGATGCTTTCCTGGCGCAGGACCTGCAGGAGCTTGCGGTGAGCCTCCTGGAAGAGGCCATCCATAGATTCGACGGAGAAGACCGGATCGATCTGCTGTTTGAACTGGCGGATGTTTACGACGACTACGAAGCTTTCGATAAGATATTTGACTGTCTGAAGATCATTCTCTCCTATCAGCCCACCAATGAGGAGGCGCTGTATAAAATTTGTTTCTGGACGGATTATACCGGTAGGAATGAGGAGAGCATCCGTTTGCATGAGGCCATCCTGGATGATCACCCGTATAATGAATTGGCCTGGTTTAATTTGGCGGCAGCCTTCCAGGGGCTGAAACTTTACGAAAAAGCGATAGATGCATACAAGTATGCGTTGGTGATCAATGAGAAATTTGACTATGCTTATCGGAATATGGCGGATGCGTACATCCGACTCCGTAAATACCGGGATGCCATCGAAGCCCTGGAGAGGGTTATTGAGCTGGCCCGCCCTGAG
The DNA here is from genome assembly GCA_903959965.1 of uncultured bacterium. Classification (GTDB taxonomy): domain Bacteria; phylum Bacteroidota; class Bacteroidia; order Chitinophagales; family Chitinophagaceae; genus Pollutibacter. The sequence goes on along the minus strand of CAJBZC010000515.1, from coordinate 5,892 downwards.
GATGTGATCTATGAAGCGATCGCGCACTGCTATGACCGGCTGCACAACCATGCACAGGCCCGATTTTATTACAGAAAAGCCTCTCATCTCAGTCCGGAGGATGCCAAACTTCAATATCGGGTAGCCGTCACCTACATGCAGGAATCCAATTGGATCCAGGCCGCGAAGTACCTGGAAATGGCATTGCGTCTTAACAGAAACGCTTACGACTTCAACCTGGCCATGGGCAGGGTACAAATGGAAATGGGAAATCTGAAGGAGGCCATGCAGCATTTCAACCTGATCGTCAGGGTTCGTCCACGAAACATTTCCGGCTGGGATGCGCTGATCCGCTGTGCAAATTCAGCCGGCCTCACCGTGGAAGCCGAGGAATATGCACGGCTGGCGTGGGTGCAAACAGGTGGTAAGCCTTTGTTCAGATTCTATCAGGCAGCGCTGCTGTTCGCCCTTGGTAAATCTAAGGAGGCACTCATCGTACTGGAGTCTGCCTTGCTGGAATCCCCCAAAATGCTCAGTCGCATGCTCGATCTGGCTCCATCCCTTATGCAGCATCCGCAGGTGGTGGACATCATCGCACGATACCGTCGAAAGAGAGGCTGAACAACAGGACTGCCCCGTTCCTCAAAATTTTTGTAACTTTGAAGAGGTAACAACTCGCTCTTCATGAATTTTCATCTTTCTCAGATGCCCGACAGGCTGATAAAGCCCCGGATTTCCGGCATCACCATGGTTATGGACAAGGGTCTCAGCATCCCTGAGATCCATCAGTTTATGAGTATCTGTCGTCCGCATGTCGACATTGTAAAGCTCGGTTTCGGCACCTCATACGTGACCCCGGATCTCCGAAAGAAGATCGAGACCTACCAGTCGTACGACATCCCGGTTTATTTTGGAGGAACCCTGTTTGAAGCCTTTCTGATCCGCAATCAATTTCAGGATTACATAGATACCTGCAAGGATTTCGGCATCTCTCATATGGAGGTGAGTGACGGTTCCATTTCCATCCCCCATGCGGAAAAATGCGGATACATCGAAAAACTCACAAAGTACGGGATCGTCCTCAGCGAAGTCGGCAGCAAAGATGCGGCACATATCATCCCGCCTTACAAGTGGATCGAACTGATGCGTGCGGAACTGGATGCCGGAGCCACTTATGTCATCGCGGAAGCCAGGGAAGCAGGTAATGTGGGCATCTACCGGGGCTCCGGGGAGGTCAGGGAAGGCCTCGTTCAGGAGATCCTGACTCAGATACCAGGGGAGAAAATCCTTTGGGAGGCGCCTCAAAAAGCTCAACAGCTTTATTTCATCGAATTGCTCGGATGCAATGTCAACCTGGGGAATATCGCCCATACGGAGGTGATTCCGCTTGAAACCATGCGGATCGGGCTTCGGGGTGATACCTTTAACATGTTTCTTTCCAAAGACGGGCAGTGATGAGACATTTCGGCCTCATCGGCTACCCGTTGGGACATTCCTTCTCACAGCGATATTTTACTGAAAAATTCGAGCAGGAGGGTATCATTGACTGTGCCTATCATCTTTTCCCGATCACGTCTATCGACGCCTTTCCCGGGCTTTGGGATCAATATCCCGGACTTGTGGGGATGAATGTAACCATTCCCTACAAAGAGCAGGTGATGATGTTCCTGGATCACTGTTCGATGGTGGTGGCCGAGAGCGGGGCCTGCAACTGCGTGAAGCGTACGGAAGCGGGATTGACGGGCTACAACACCGATGTGGTGGGTTTCGAGCGTACGCTTGATCCCGGGCTTAAATCCTGGCACAAACGCGCATTGATCCTGGGGAAGGGGGGCGCGGCAAAGGCGGTCGCCTTCGTGCTTCGTCGCAAAGGGATCGACTTCCGATTTGTAAGCAGGTATCCAGAAGGAGACGATACAATAAGTTACAGCAGGATCGATGATGAAATGATTTCAGATCATCACCTCATCATCAATACGACACCGCTCGGTATGAGTCCACAGGTGGATTCGAGTCCTGACATTCCTTATCACCTGCTTGGATCGAAGCATTATCTCTTCGATCTCGTCTACAATCCGGCTATGACGATCTTCCTGAAGCAAGGTGCCGACCGGGGAGCTCAAGTGTGCAACGGGGCGGACATGCTGGCTATTCAGGCTGAAGAGAGTTGGCGGATCTGGAACGACCCCGACCTTTGAATATTTCACCTCTCGGCAACTGAAGCTCCTTTTTCATCATCGTTCTGCGGACTGAAGAAGCCTGGCCATTTCACCGATATCGAAGAAATGTCCTGCGGCAGGCACATAGGTACTTTGTTCCATTTTTGCTCTCCAAGCCTCGATCCTTCTTGCCTTTTCGATCTGCAAACCGCGGGCATCTGAGCAGGTAGCATTCAGACAGGGCGCCCAGTCTTCGAGTTTGTAGGTCAATCTGTCACATTCCGCTTTTTCACCACAGATCTCGAGGTAGTTTGCTCCCTGGGCAATTGTAGTTGGTTTTGCTTTCCTGTGGACAGATTTCTTGTAGGCAGGAGTTTGGATTTCCGGTTTGGCGGCTGACCATGTCAAGTCAGGATTCTTTACGGATGTTCCGGTGGTATTATCGGCCAGTTTTGCTGGATCAGGTTGGATATGTTCTTTGGCAGGGTTTGCCGGCTTTTCATAAATGGCGGATTGAATGCCTGCGGCCCCGCCAACGGCGACTTGAGGCATATCACTGAAAGTGCCTCGATAAACAAAAATTACGAGGACCAGAGAGGCAGCGATGGCTGCTGTAGTGGCATGTCGGCGGAAAAATGGGAGGAGGCGGGCAGTGGATGACATTCGGGGCTCCAGCAATTTTCGGATGCCGGGCCATGCCGTTGCTGGCGGTACAGATTCCAGGGCGAGCATTTTCTCCCGCAGCCCGCTGCTGTCCAGTTCCAGGTTTTGCTGAAGTTGTGCCCAGCCGTTCTGTGGGGCCGTCTCCTCATGTTCATTCAGGCGTTCCTGCCAATTCATCTGGGTGGATTTGAAGGATCAACGTTGGGTTTCCCGAATTTTCTGTTGCAGAATGGCCTTGGCACGAGCCAGTTGAGACTTACTCGTTCCTTCGCTGATGCCCAGCATTTCTGATATTTCACGGTGCGAGTAGCCTTCCACTGCATAAAGATTGAACACTTGCCGGTAACCGGGTGCCAGGGTTCGGATCAGGTTAAGGATATCTTTTGCTGCCAGATGGTCGAAGCCATTCCAGGAGCTGTCTGCCAGGGAAGCCTCCTGCTGTTCAGTGGAGTACAGCACCGAATGCTGCTTTCTGAAATGCTCAATGGCTGTATTGACGAATATCCTGCGCATCCATCCCTCGAAGGAGCCGTCGCCCCGGTATTTTTCAAGATTCCGGTACACTTTTACAAAACCATCTTGCAATATGTCGCTGGCATCCTCTGATTGGGCGGCATATCTCAGACAGACGGTGTACATCTTTGAAGAGAATCGGCGGTACAGGGCTTCCTGCATCCGGGCGTCTCCCTTCAGACATCCTGCTATCAAGTCGCGTTCCGGGATGATTTGGTTGTCAGGCGGGGGCATTGGTTGATGATAAAAGTGCGGCGAGATGTTCTGAATGATTGATCAAAGCCTGTCGAGCAGAAAAGTGATCATCCTTTCCAGGGCTTTTTTCCGGTGACTGTATTTGTTTTTCTGTTGGGTGGACATATGTGCAAAGGTTTGGTCGGCTCCATCAGGGATGAAAATGGGATCATACCCGAAACCACCCTGTCCTTCTGGGGCCATCGTAATGACTCCCGGGCAGACACCCTCGAACCGGTATTCCATGCCGTCCAGGATCAGGGAAATGACCGTCCGGAATCGGGCCCTTCTGTCTGCCACGTCTTTCATTTCCTGCAGGAGTTTGCGGATATTTTCTCCGGCATCGGCGCTTTCTCCGGCATATCTTGCTGAACGTGGCCCCGGGGCACCTGACAGGGCGTCGACCTCCAGTCCGCTGTCTTCACTGAAACAGTTTTTACCCGTTAACCGGTGGATGAAGGAGGATTTTTCCAGGGCATTCTCTTCCAGGGTGTCATGCGGCTCTGGAATGTCCTGATCAATGCCGGCTTCTGAGAGCGGTGTGATCCCGAACCGACCGTCGAGCGCGGCTCTGATCTCCAGAACCTTATGGATGTTATTGGTGGCGAAAATCAGTGATTTCATGATTCAACCGTTAAGGAAAATGGCTTTGAGGCATGCCCAGAGCTGTTTTTTACTTTGTGCATCCTGTTCGAGGCTGGCCAGGTGGGGGGCAGACAGATATTGAATGCCGTCAAAGGCCTGACGTTGGTATTCGGGAAACCTGACGGGCAGCGACAGGTCTGCTGCGTTCACTCCGAACATCAGAAAGACCGTTGAAGGGATTGTCTTATGGATGCGTTGTCTTGCTTCTGTGGGGAGCCCATGCAGGTTAATGATCACCACATCCCGGAGTCCGAGTTTGCAGGCGTTGAGGATGTTGAGCAGGAAGGTCAGGTCATTTTCACGGATGGTTGCCGCATCCGGGTAGTCCACAGCAATGATGATTCCTTTTCGATTTTCTCCCAGTGAACTCGGGATGATAGCTGAGTCTGTTTGCGGTGGTTTTTCATTTCCGGAAGACGCAGTTCCCGGGCCCGGGATGTCTTGGGCAGGCAGCCTGACCAGACTGTCGGGGTAAAGGTCGCTCAGGATGGCGGCGGATAGTGCAGGAATGGTATGTTGTAAGGATGTTTCAGACATATTTGACTGCAAAGGTTAGCCTTTTTTTGTTTCTTTGCGGTCAAATTGAAGCCATGTCGACTGAGGGATTTGCTCCAAAGATAGAAAGGGTTGAAGTGTCGGCCCTTCAAACGCTCAAGCTCGAAAATCTGCCCTTCGGCAAGTATTTCACAGATCATATGCTGGTGGCCGATTACAGTGCGGGTGAATGGAGAGATGTACGCATTGAGCCATACAGGTCATTTGATATCCATCCATCGATGTCCGCCCTGCATTACGGCCAGGCGATCTTCGAAGGGATCAAGGCGTTTAGAACATCCGACGGAGGTGTTGCGATTTTCAGGCCTTCAGAAAATCTGAAGCGTTTCAACAGATCGGCTGCGCGGATGGAGATGCCTGAAGTGCCTGCGGAACTTTTTCTGGACGGGATGCGGGAATTGATCCGTCTGGATCAGGCATGGGTCCCGGATTTTCCGGAACATTCGCTTTACATCCGTCCCTTTATGTTTGCCACGGACCATTATCTCGGTGTACGGCCCTCCGAAACATATCGGTTCATGATCATTCTTTGTCCTTCGGGCCCCTTTTTCATGGAACCACAGCGGATTTTTGTCGAGCGTCATTATGTTCGTGCCGTGGAAGGAGGCGTCGGTTATGCGAAGACGGCCGGAAATTATGGGGCATCAATGCATGCGGCCGCAGAAGCGCGGAAGCTCGGGTACGATCAGGTACTGTGGACTGACCCGGTCGAGCACCGCTGGGTGCAGGAGATCGGCATGATGAATGTATTTTTTCGAATCGGAGATAAGGTCGTAACGCCTGGACTTGATGCCGGTACCATCCTGCACGGGGTCACGCGCGACAGCCTGATCGCCCTGTTGAAGGAATGGGGATGGACGGTGGAAGAACGGGCGATTTCGCTTGATGAGCTCCATGAAGCCTACGATGCCGGACAGTTGAAAGAAGTGTTCGGATCCGGAACCGCCGCCAGTGTCTCCATGATACGCGAACTGGGATTCGAAGACAGGTCCATGGTGTTCGATCCCGCTTCCTTTGAGTTGGCGAATGCGCTCAGGAAGGGGTTATCAGACATCCGTGAAGGACGTGTCGCAGATACTCATGGATGGCTGATGCGCGTCCTTTGAGTCAGATCGGAAGTGAAATGATTTTTTTTCAATGCGTT
>CAJBZC010000514.1 GCA_903959965.1 uncultured bacterium | reverse complement strand
ATACACTTCATCGCCCGCAACATCCGAGGCTCCTTTAGCCGTGAGTCTGATGCCAGACAAGTTCACTCCACCCGGAGCCCTTTGTGCTGGCGTGACGTTCAGCCGGGGAGCCCGTTCGAAATGCGTAAAGGCAGTGTTGGTGGTGGTCTTGGCAGTTTGCGGAATCGTTAGTGCCGGACTGGCACCAGTAGTCTGCACGAAAAAACCGGCCCCCGATTCAATATAACGGTCTGCACTGTTGGTGCCTACAGTTCCATTATGTGTGGTCCACAATGTATTTTCAGGATCGTAGCGATAGATCACGGAGATGTTTGTCTTCACAATATCATTGCTCATCCAGTCGATCGTGCTGGCGAAGGGATTGGCGACCAGGTTCCAGCCCTTGTTGGTATTACCAGAGGAATAAGTAACCGGAAGGGATACGGTATTCCCGTCTTCCAGCAGCGTACCGGATGACACAATGACCAGGCTGTCGGACATGGTGCCGGCAGCCGCTGTGCCGCTCGTGCCGTAGATCCATGCGGCAACGCCGATCTTGGAGACGATCGATTCTGTCGCACTCGTATAGGATACATAACCTGAATTACGGGCGCCTGAGGTACCATAAGAACCGTTATCACCGGACTCGTTGTAATACATGACCGACTTTGTGGATGCACTAAAGTCCATTCCAATACCGGTAATGGAGCTCAAGGTAGTAGCTGTGCTATAGGGAAAGCCCAGCAGGCGCCACTGCTTTTTCCGGTTGTGTACGTTGATGTAGCGTTCCACCTGCACGGTGCCGGTCACGGTACCGGCGGTGGTGTGTTGCAACACCCGGGCGGTTCCGGTCGACAGGCTCTTGAGCCGAAGATTGCCGCTGGCGCCCACCGTCAACGTCCCTGCCGTCAAGTCGAGGGTACTCACGATGCTCTGGGTGCCTGAACTGATTGTGGCCGGGTTCGCCGTCTTGTTGACCTTGAGGTGGTAGATGGTGCCCGTCCCGGATATCGCCTGAGCCGCAGAACCACTCAGTGTGATCCGGTCGATCGTGCCGGTGTTCTCGAGGTTTTCTGCCACCGTCAGTTCGTCGGCCGCCGTTACAACAATGCGCTCGCCAGAGGCAACATAGAATTGAGCCTGAGCTTCGAGGATCACGAACGTCAGCAAAAAGATGGATAAAAATCTAATATTGCGCATGTTGATCAGATTCGGGAAGTGTAAATACGAATTTGTAAGGCCAAGTTACATTATTGTCATCATTGAGCCGAGTTAAATGAACGTCTGACATATAAAAAAAAGAATATTCGGTCAATCTTTGATCAGTCGAACAGAAAAACCACACTTGTAAGGGTAAGCATTCGAAATGATGTGGGCTCCCGAGGAAAAAGGACCATGGAAATAAGCCGTACCGCCGCTTTGCGCAGTGGCATCCCAGAAATAGCTGAATGTGCGCAGGTAATAAAAATTACCGCTATTATTATCCCGGAAACCGCCTCCGCGGGCCGAAAATCCAGTGCTGTTGGTGGACCCGGGGTCTGCATCCCAATACACAGTACCCGTTTCCTTCAAGGCCGGACCTGCGACACCTGCCCCCCGGCCGTAGTGATCAGGGTTTGCCACTCGCTGTACGTCGGCACATGATATCCTGCCGGCGCCAATCCCCTTGAGTCATTCACCGCATACCAATTATACAATTTACCATATGCGGCGGCATAAGTGGCGCTGTCGTTCATATAATACAATACGCGCCGGTGGTCAATGACATCCAGGTGGCTGCATCCTCCACCTTGGGTATGGGATCACCGTTTCGATAACGATCGACATTCAGATTTTTCACCTGCCAGACCTGCGAACCGATCGTGACAGCGGTGGGAGCACTGACGGCTCCGCCCGTCATATTCGTCCAGCTGGAACCATTGTAGACTTGCATTTCCCCGGCATCACCGCAAGTAGTGCACCACAGGACCAAACCTGCTGTGGGAGTTGCGATGGCATCAGGTTGGGTGTGGGTCATGCGGGGCAGCAGCAAGCCCCTGTTGGTTGACTTGATCTCGAGCTGCGCGGAGGGGGAAATTCCCGTGGCGCCAACGCCAATCCCTACTTGGGCATTGACCCTCAGAAAAATGATTAAAAATCCACAGAGAAAAAAACTTTTCAGTGATCTGTTTTTGGGTGTGAATTACATAAGTGTTTGGTAATGAATTTAAATTCTACCGGGTGGAGAAAAACACAGGGCACGCAGTTTCGCCTTATTTGAAAGGAGTTTATCGGCTTTTGAAAGATGATTGCAGGCGGCTGACTACTGAGCACATGGTCACCATCATCATAAATGAAGATCTTTTTATATGATCATCCATGTTTAGACATGGGTACTCGTTCAGCGCTGTTCCAACAGTCTATGCATGCCGGAGGTCTGGTCCGGGAGTACCGTCACGCATGTGCTTAACCAACAAGCCCCCAAAGGGGGGGTAATTGATTCAATCAAGTTAAAATTCATGAAAAGCCGGATGGACGACTTTGTACAGGTTTTTGGGTTGACTATTAACGATCATTTGCATCCTGTATCCCATTGCACCGCTTTTTTAAACCCGTTTCCCGGTTTTTGAAAGGCTTTTCGGAGATTTTAAAGATGCCCGGAAGAGATTGTACCATTCCGAACAGGTAATTTCGAATTGCGTTCTGTATTTCATAATGTCAATTTCCCGGCTGCCGGGTCTGCAGCTGAATATTTGTCCCACATGCTGTCAACTGTCGTCTTTTTCATCACGGCCACCCTTGGTTTTGTCTGCCTCGCTTCGATTTACGGTGAAAGCAAGCGAGATAACCGGTCGCTGATCAATAAATATCTTACGGTCATCATCGCCTTTCAGGCGCTCAGATTCACGGTGCATGGTTTCGCGCAAGGATATCCGAGCCCGATTACAGGGCAGTACACCAATTTTTTGGATGTATGTGCTGTCGCGTTAATGCCTTGCTTTTTCCTGTATTTCCGGGACATCGTGCATGAAAAAGCGTTTGAGGCGGGCAACATGGTGCATTTCCTTGCGCCTGTTCTGCTGGTATGCATCTACCTGGCGAAACAATTCGTCGGATCAGACATCGGGGTGATGATCAGAAAATCCTTTTTGATCTCCAGCATTCTGTTTTATGGGCTCTATGCCTTCTCCGGTTTTAAGTTATTGATCAAACATGTATGGCGCCGAAAAAGCGAGATCAATACCATTCAAAAACAGAATCAGCTGATCAGGAATTGGACCATCATACTTTATGTAAGTTTTATCGCCATTTTTTTAATTCGCATTACCACCGGAGTCCTGATACATCAGGATTACGAGTATGACACACATTACCTGTGGATCTCAGCCTTGATCTGGGTGGGTATCTTCCTCAAGATCCTGCTGACGCCAGAAATACTCTATGGATATAATTTCCTGAATAAAACCATTGATACCGTCACGGAAAAGCTGGCACTGCATACCGTTTGGAAGGTTGACGGAACGGCGACTCCGATTACAATTGAGAAAGACAGGAAAATCGAAGAGAAGTTATCATCGTCGCTGAATGTTTACATTCACACCATAGAAGACCTTTCGTTCCACAAACATGCCTTTCGAAATCCGGCATTCGGACTTGAAGACATCGCCGGCGCGATCAATATCCCGTTCAGCCACGTCCATCACATCTTCAAGTTCCATTGCCACGAAAGCTTCTCGGATTACAAGAAGATCGTGCGCATACATGATGCCACCAAGCTGCTCGAAAACGGATATCTGGAAGAGAAAACCATCGAATCGCTCTCAGAAACGGTCGGATTCTCTTCTTATGTCACGTTTTATCTGGCCTTCAAGAGCATCACGGGCATGTCAACGCAGGAGTATGCGAAGAAATTCAAATTCGGAATGAGCACAAGGTTGGTGTGAAGACATTGCAAACCAAGATGCTAAGCCCCCCGTTTTTTCTTCGCGCCCTGTCGATTAAGTCTCCGCACTGCATAGGAAAAAGAGCTTAACAGACTCTTACCCTTCGAAATACAAAGACCATAATAGGTCAATCAGTCAACGGAATCTGTCCTGAAAAAAGGGGGATAGGCAACCATGAGCAAGGATCCGACAAACATTGATTTTAT
>CAJBZC010000513.1 GCA_903959965.1 uncultured bacterium | reverse complement strand
TGGTTGATTTCTGGCGTCGTTCTGCAAATGCGTTTCCCTCCCTGAAATATCTGACATCAATGCGCTGATCGAAAGAGCGAGTGACCCTCAATCGATTTTCTTCGCAATCCATCAGCACGATCGAAACCCTCCATCCCAGATCGGCGAGCGGAGTCGCCATGCCCAGGGCTCGCTTCATCGTAGCGATCTTTCGAATATCACCCGTTGTCAGGAAAGTGATCCTGCGTCCGGTTATTTGATCCATGCCGGTATGTGATTTCTGTTATGCGTAAAAGTGAGTCCGGATTCCTGATCCTCCGTATCCAATAACCGCTGCATCGCAGTAATCACCATGATCATGGCTGGATCTGTCACACGCCGCTCCAGGCCGAAGGGTGAAAAAAGGATATCCCAAATGAAAAAAACGAGCACAAAGAGCAGGAACAGGCGATATGGTAAACGTTCATGTCCGAGCATCCGATAAAAGGTGCGTAACGCAAGCCATAAAACTAGTATCCAAAAGAGGCCTCCTGCCGCGCCCGCTTCGGCCCATGAACCCAGGATATGAGAGTGTGTGGGGATGGTGCCCAAATCCATCAGGTATTCGGCATCATAGGTATTTGGATCGATCCCATTGATGTAGATGTATTTTTTTACATATTCAGGATGACGTGCCCAAGATCCGTACCCCAGGACCGGTGCCTCCAGTATGGCAGGAATCGCGATCGTGTATTCCATTCGTCCACCGGAAAGAATATTTCTTCCCCCTGCCGTTTGCTTCTCATATTTATCCCGTGATTTTTCACCCAGCCAGCCACTGGATGCGCCAATTGAATAAACTTGATAAATGCCGAACATGGCGATCGCCACAGGCAAGAAAAACTTCACGGAAAAGACCCCACCTTCTTGGAGATTATCTCTGAAGTAGGTGGCCAGCAGAGACAACAGGCCGATCAATAGCGTGATGCCTCCGAGCGAACGGGCATTGGCCTGCAGATGCACGATGCCAAGGAGGACGAAGGCAATGCCTCCGATTCGGTTGACCCTTTCCGACTTCAATAAACCGATCAATATGGCTACCAGCATAGTAAGGGCGGGGCCGTAGCCAAATTTCCATTCCGACAAAAATTCATTTCTTTCCTGATAACTGGCCAGCATCAGAGACAGGGCATAACCTGCGAAAAAAGCCGCCAGTCTGTCCAGTTTTAGGCCTGAAAGAAAGGCAATCACTGCAATGTTCACAGCAAAGAAAACCAGTCTCGCCCAGCCGCGCATGAAATCTGTCGGTAGCGTGCCATTCACCATGTCTGAACAAACCTGAAATAAGAGATAGATCAGCCAGGCACGCAGGATGGTTCTGAGGATCCCGTCCTGCAGCGCCCAGTTCACCATGTCTCGCCAACGTATGAGAAAGTATCCCAGCGTAAGTACCTCCGACAAGGTGAGCATGCCCACGAGATTGATCCGGTAGAATACCAGGAATCCTATGAGGAAAAGGAATATCTGGGTAGGATACAGATTCATCTCATTTTTTATTACTAACGGTTTCGTATACCCTAAGTACTCGTTCCGCATATTGATCCTGTCGATAGGACTGTCGTATCAGGGTCGAATTTCCCTCCCCAATCGCTTTGATGTTATAATCTCGCCTGAATACTGACGTCAACGCTTCAATCAATGAATCAGTTTGGCCAGGAGTGGTCAGCAGTCCATGCCGTCCATGTTCCACAACAGATCCGGCATGTGGTGTTGTGACAATGAAGCATCCGCAAGCCATAGCTTCAAATACTACACGTGCGGATCCCTCCATCAGAGATGGAAATACAAATACGCTGTGTTTGCTCATTTCACAGGCCAATGCAGACCTGTTCAGGAATCCAAGCATATTGAGCCTTTGGCCGAAACGATGTCGAAAGGCCCGCCATTGATCACTTATATCAAGTTCTACAGAACCGGCAATAGTCAGCGTCCAGGGGTGCTCCGACAAACATTCCAACGCCTGCATTAAAACATGTGCTCCTTTTCTTCTTCCAAACCCCCCGCAGAAAAGAAGATCCAAAGGTCCTGAACGATCGACAGAATGTACCATGGCACGGTCTGACTCAGAAAGGAAACGGGCATCTACGCCCCACCATGCCACGGAAACCCTGTCTGCATCGAAGCCGGATGCGATGAACGTCTCTTTTACAAAATTGGAATTCACCAAGATATGATCTGCATGGTTGAAGTCTTGCAGATAGTTTTCTTCCAGTCGTGTAGGCTGCTGAGGCGGGATAAGTTCCGGAAGAAATCCAACGGGGTGATTTCTCATCCAGGCAACGGCATATGGATGTCCGATGGAATGATCACAAATGGTGATCTTCCCTTGCTTTTTTGCCCATGCAGCAGATTCAAATCCGAAACAGTTTCGGTAATGATAGATGTCGAAGTCCAGATTTTCCAAGGCTGTTCGAGCCATGCGCGCATATAGCTGAAAGCCATGGGTCTGCCACTTTTCCATCAGATCGAAACCACCAATCCGACGCATCATCTCGGCTGCCTTGAACAGGAACTCTGTTTGCTGGAAGCCATGAACCTTTACATCCGGAATGTCCTCGCATCGGTCTGCCAGTCGGCGTAAACCTGCGAGTGGTGATCTGTGAAGGAACTCACGCCATCTCCCCTTCGGATAACCGCCGGTGAACAGGGCTGACAGACAACCCATCCGATGCATCTCCGCTGCCAGCGGTGCCAGATGAAAGCGATAAGTACCGTTGGATATGACTACACGCATGTTTTCTAGCGGTTACGGATATCCGAAATAAACCTGCGCAGCAAACCTTTTGGTTGATCTCCCGTCAATGAGAGAGAACGGCGCAGAACATAAGGAATCATGATCGCATCTGCGATCAACGTCGACAAGGCCGTACCCGGAAGTCCGATCTTCATGCTCATCCACCAGCAAGCCAGGTGTGCAATCAGCGCAGCGGCAAGAAAACGTTTTGCGACCCCATCATAGGCATTGCATGAGAGGGGAACCATGCTGCTGGTGTACCATAACGCTCCGGCCGGGATCGTGATGAGCAGAGGCAACAATAGTTCATGATTCACCACCAGCATCTGATGAGTCCATTGGGCATATAACCAGGGCCCTGCAAACCACAGGCTCAAAGCACCTGCTGCTGATAAGAACAGTGCCGTCATGACAGAAGTACGATGCAGGCGTGCAGCGCTATTCAGGTCTCTCTGACCAAAGAGCCTGCTCATTTCCGGCCAGACTGCATGGTTGACCATTTCAAGCCCCTGACTTATCAGCCGAACCAGTGTCCGAGCAGTGGAGAAGAGGGCCACGGAAGCAGCACCCATGGTCTGATGTACCACCAGTATCTGCCCTTGCAGTAGAATTGCATGCCCAAGAGGAAATGACTGAAAAACAAATCCTTTGATCAGCAATGACTTCCGCCCGGTCTGATCCGACAGTCTGGATGCATATCGTATGCCTGGTATTGCCCTTCGGCTCATTAGTAAAGTCGCAATGGCATAGATCATGGTGGAGCAGAAATTGGCAGCACCCAACAGATCCAGCCTTGGAGCAATGAGGATTGCAAGTAAGATGAAAACCAGTTCGATCCATAGTTGTGCACCCAGCAAGTAAGCAGCCATATCGGCCTTACCGGCTGCACGTAACCTGGTGGCATGAATATCAGAAATAAAGGTCACGAGCACGGACAGACATAGCAGGCACAGTCCCATGGTAGCTTCAGACCTTCGGGCAACTGATAGGCCATTGAGTAAGGGGGATGTTAAAATAAATATGAAGACGACCAGCAACGGTATGATCAGAGCGATGATACGAAGGGTGACCGACATCGCATCTGAATAGGTTTTCCGTGCAGCTTTGATATCTCCGGAAGCCACTTCCATCACCATGGCATTGCCCGCCACCGTGCCTGTTCCCATGTTCAAGAGGGTGAGCCATGCCGGAACAATGGATATAACCAGCCAATGTCCATAGACTTCCTGACCAAGCGCAGACAATAACAGTGGAACCTGCACGAGCCTGACCCCCACATTAGAAACAAGTCGGTTCCAGATCTGAGACATCAGATTCCGTGCAACAGCCGGTCTAATGAAAGGTATAAAAGACATTGTTCATTTTAAGGCTTCAACGATGATACCGGCTCCATCTAAAACGCGTCCAGCACGCTCAACATCACTGATCTCGGGAATCCGGCTGTCGAGGTATGATGTTTCAGAGACTTCCCGATATCCGGCATCCTTCAGATCCTTAACGAGTAAGGGTACATCATACATGAACTTATGGCTGTGATGATCGGCGAAAAGTGCTTTCAGTCTCCCTATCAATCCCCTGGGTGATATTTCTTCGCGCATCAGCAGCGATTGATTGAAACGCATCGCAGCATCAGAACGATGATCCCGGAGATAGGATGATGCGATAGTTTTCAGATCCGGCAATACCAGTCTGATGACCCCATCAGACTTCAAAATTCGTTTGCATTCGACCATCAAGCGAAGCGCATCGGATCGATACAGGTGCTCCAATACATGAGATGCGTAGATCGCATCAACAGAACCATCGGCAAAGGGTAATCCCTTGGTGATATCCATCCATCTGACATGAGCCGGCCATTTGTAACCACTGAGACTGGCTGCATACTGAGAGAAAAAACGCCCCCACCAGGAGGTCTGCACCCGTAGATTCCAACTGCCGTCGACATCTGTCCATCGGGTCCGCTGAGTGTCCGGGCCACATCCAAGATGAAGGAGTACTCGGTGTTCAGTATAGATTTTTGACTGAACTGATGTGAAATTCATGGCTGCAAAGCGATGTTTCGGTTATGCGTAACAGTTATCTATACCCTGCATCATGCACGACCTCCCCTCAGTCGCTTCCATAGCCGCTTGAAGCCTGAACGTCCTTCTCCTGCTTGATAATTTCCATAACCATAGAGATAGCCTTCTCCGTAACCCAGGAAACTTCTGCGTACAGCATTCATGACAATGTGCGGTCGTGGCAGCTTGTCAAGACTCGCGGCCTCTTCGATGATCTCAAGATGCGCGAGGCGTGTTACATCTTTTCTGACGACAAAGAGCGTGGTATCGGCCAGGCGATTGAGTAATAGCGCATCACTCACCAGACCAACTGGAGCAGAATCCACGACAATATAATCATAGAATTCAGCGGCTTCCCTGAACAATTGTTCGATCCTATCACCGATCAGTAATTCACTTGGATTCGGAGGAATCAGACCACAGGTGATGATATCCAACCCCTGCTCTACTTCTGATTTGCGCAACAGATCATGCCAGTCGATCTGATCATCAGAAAGAAACCGGGTGATCCCCTTGTCAGCATCCCGACCCAGCTTGAGCGTTCGATGGATGCGGGGATTGCGCATGTCGAGTTCGAGGAGCAGTACACGCTTACCTGCCAATGCAAGGGTGATGGCCAGATTGAGACTCACAAAACTCTTTCCCTCACCGGAAACAGAGGAAGTGACGAGGATGGTTTTGATGCGCTGTCTGCTTCCGATGAATTGAAGATTTGCCCGGATCAGTCTGAACATCTCAGAAATCACCGTACGACTATCGCCGGTAACCGCCACCGGCTTTTCTCCTTCATCATAATTGATCAGCCCCAGCAACGGAACCTGTGTATGCCTTCGGATATCATCCAGATTACGGACGCGTGTGTTAAGCGCCTGCAGGAGACTGATCAACAGGACGGGGAACATAAATCCTCCGCCAAAACCCAGCGCCCAGATATTTCTTCTGACCGGAGCAACCTGACCCAGTGGACGGGCGGGTTCAACCACTTTGTTATTGGAAACAGATACAGTTCGGGACAATTCGGCTTCCTCCCGCTTTTGCAAAAGATATAAATACAAATTCTGCTTTATGGATTGCTGACGCTGCACTTCGATGAGCGCACGTTCATGGCCGGGCAGACCCTTTAATTTATTTTGCAGGGCCTGGCCCTTTGAAGTCAAAATATTTCGGGTCGATGACAGATCGCGTTCGAGCCCGTCCATATTGCGTTTGATATTTGTCCGAAGTGTGGCAAGCTGATCATCCATGGACGTCAACTGCGGGTTGGAAGACCCCAGCAGCGAAGACGCCTTTTGCCGATCCAGCAACAAACGGTTGAATTGTTCGAGCATCCCGGTCAACGTGAGGTTGTTGATGCCTACATTGGAAGGGATGAAATCAAAATGTTCAGGATCTTTATCCAGAAATGATCGGATATTCCGAATAATGTCGAGCTGAATCTCGGCGTCTGACACTGACCGCGCATAATCGCGTGATTCCTCCCTGAGTAAGGGGGCTTCAAGGCTAAGATCAAAGACAGAATGACCGCTCTTTCGACGTTCGACTTCAGACTCCACTTCAGAGAGCTCGGCCGTTAGTTTTTCGAGCCGTTCATCGATGAAAACGATGGTATTTACGTAGATCTTGTTCTTTTCTCCGAGATTGGACTGATCATAGACCCTCGCGAGTTCATTGAGTACGTCACGGGCCCGTTCCTGTACCTCATCAGTAAGAGATACTTCCAGTACGGTGGAACGCTTGCCGATGGATTTCACCGTAAGTCCTGCTGATAGTGTTGCCGCTGCTGCATCGGTGGATCGCATGATGACCCTGTAATCATCCCCGAAGGCTGCAATCGAAGCACCTGATCTGCGCATGAGGCGAATCGTTCCAACAGGCAACCTGCAGCTTTCGCCAAATCGCCCTTTGTAGCGATTTCCCCCAAAAAGGATGGCATATCCGGTCGTATCACGTATGCTCACGATCAAATCCGGCCATGGATTAAGGAGGCTGTCGGCCGGTTGCCAACCGGCGATTCTAAAAGGTGCCTCTCCGTAAACATCCACATCCCGAATACTTCCAATATGAATATAACGATGCTGCAAACCGAGATTGGATACCACGTTGCGCATGAGATTCACCGACTGAAGCACTTCCATTTCATTCTCGATATTGCCACTTCGACTGATGAGACCGAGATCTTCAAAGACGGTGGCTTCGGAGATTTGGCCGGAACTGGTCTCATCTCTTATGAGGACCTTCATCGCGGAGCTATATTTCGGGGAGGTATAGCGCAGATATAGGAAAGAACCGACTCCTCCGATGAGTGTAGATAACAGAATGATAGGCCAGAACTGAAAATAGTTCCAGAAAAGACTGCTAAAGCGAATCGGTTTTTCCTCCTCGACGGCCGCCATGGACTGTCTGGAAGAAATCGGATAAGTTAGATGGCGCTTACGCAATGTATTTTATTTATTCTGTGAGAACCAATCAGAGGGTTGCAATGAGGGTGGCCAGGGTCGCAATGCCCAACACAATACCAAGGTATCGGCTGGCCGGATCCGGCGCAGATAAAACTTTTGACTTGTGGGGCTCCACGTAAAGGATATCGTTAGGTTTCAGGTAATAGTACGGACTGCTGAAAAGATCTTTGGATTTCAGGTTGATGCGGCCATACAATCGCTTTCCTTCCTCTTCCCGCACTACGAGTATGTTATCCCGGCGACTAAACATGGTCACATCCCTGGCCATGCCCAGTGCTTCCAGTACGTTGATCTTCTGACTTGGAATGGTGTAGGTACCCGGACTATTCACTTCCCCCAGGATCGTGACCCGGAAAGAAAGGAATCGGACCTGTACACTGAGGTCTTTCAGATATCCGGTGGCAGTGACCCTGGCATTTACCGAATCCCTGATTTGTTCCAGTGTGTGTCCCGCGACGGTGATACGACCGATCACGGGCAACTCAATCTGTCCCCGTGAATCTACCCGATATCCCAAAGGATCAGCAAGTGTGGCCGTGTTAGAACCTTGCGCTGAAAGTTGTACCTGAGACTGATTACTCACGATATTGAAACGAAGGGCTTCCTCCTGGTTGTAACTATTGATCGTAACCTGAAGCTGATCATCCCGCTGTACTGTCAGCGATGGGATCGGCGGTATGACATCGGCCCCATGCTGACCAAGCGCCGCACCATCCTGGAAATTCACCATCTCGCGATAGGACAGACAGGAAGACAGACTGCCTGTTATCAGCAAAAAGAGGATGAATCTGTTCAGGTTTTTCATGATACTGCGGGTTTCCGGTTCAGGGAATGACAAACTGGTCATTGGCTTCCGTAAAGCTTCGCCACTTCGGTCACAGGAGGACATGACGGAAGGATATTGGTTTATGAGATTCAAAAACAGCCAATACATTGATTATCAGCCGTAGATTAAACGTAAAAATCGCAATTTTATGCGAACGGACAAACTGACAGCCAGCCATACAGCAGATTCCACATCATGCATCAGAGCCTGATCATATCACCCGTACGCACACTCTCATCACAGGCAAAAGCGATGCGCAGACTATTAACTGCATCTTCCACATGTTCCGTCAGATCGGCATCCGACCGAATGGCTTCGATGAAGAACGCCTGTTCCCTGTTGCACAATTCCTGATGATCAGGCTCATCAGTCAGGTCTATCCATGTGTCAGGTTTCGTGAATTCGTTGGATCCATCGATATCCGCATGGTGTACCCGGATGGATTCAGTTTTAGTATGCGCAGCAATCGCATCCGAATGTCCGGCGGATGAAGCTTCTTTCGCAACAATGGATACGCATCCGCGCGGCCCGATCACGTCCTTGACGAAGAAGGCCGTCTCACTCATCATCGGACCCCATCCCGCCTCATACCAACCGACAGATCCGTCTTGAAAACGAATCTGCAGTTGACCATAGTTATAATTTCCCGCAGGAATATCTTCAGTCAGTCGAGCACCAATGGCGGATACCTGGACAGGTCTGGATCTGACCATTTGGCACATTACATCGATGTAATGAACTCCGCAGTCTACAATGGGACTGAGGCTCTTCATCAGATTGCGGTGCACATCCCACATGTAACCATGACTTTGCTGGTTGAGATTCATCCGCATGACCAAAGGTTTCCCTAACTGACGGGCTTCATCAATAAAACGGATCCAGGAAGGATGATGCCTGAGAATGTAGCCAATGACCAGTTTACGACCATGTTTCGCGGCAGCAGCTGCCACGCGTTCAGCTCCTTCCACCGAATCAGCGATGGGCTTCTCCATAAATACATGACAACCCTGTTCGAAGGCCATGATGGCAAAGGACTCATGGGTATCGGGATACGTGGAGATGCATACCGCATCGGGTTGTGTTTCCTTCATTGCCAGGGAATAGTCGGAATACAAGGCATATGCGCCGCCGAGCTGCTCATTCAATTTAACTTTACTCTCTCCCGTCGATACCAACCCACAGATCTCCACATCTTCCCTCAGATGAAAAGCCATGGCATGCGAAGCACCCATATTTCCGCAGCCAACGACCAGGACTTTTAATTTATTCATGATCTCATATTTTTTCTGATTCAGGGGCATAAAGCCTCTACATCGTGAATTTACGACATCGGGATCGAGCCTCCATAAAGATCCGCAAACTTAAAGGGGATATTCGAAAATTTCAGTTCCGGTTGATGGTCATCAGGAATGAAAAACAAACGCCCCGAAGATCCGGGGCGTTCGTTAAAAAAAGAGGTATCAGGCATTTCGACCGATGCAATTCAAGTCCTGGAAGGCCGTTTCCAGCCTCGCGA
>CAJBZC010000512.1 GCA_903959965.1 uncultured bacterium | reverse complement strand
TTCGGTACCCTTGACCTTCATAATCAGTTTTAGCAGGGGCGAGGGTAGGTGAACGCCATCCGCGATGATCTCGACGTCGAGTTCGTCGTGCAGGTAGCCTGCCTCTATCACTCCGGCGTAACGAAATGCGTTTTTTCGGGTGACGCCGGACATGGCTGAATAGAAATGGGTGAGCAAACTAAATCCGTTCTGCCAGGCCTCATATGCTTCCTCGTAGATGGCGTCCGTATGGGCCATGGAAGGCAGAATGCCCGTCTCACTGAGCTTTCGGCCCAGTTCGACGGCTCCTTTTTTCTCCGGAGCGATGCTCCAACGCCTGATCACATCCGCATGTTGGAGGATCTGCATGTATTCTTCGGGATCCGGATCGCGGATGTAGCGGGGATCCTGGGCGCCCCGTTGTGCCATGGAGAAGTAGGGTCCTTCCAGATGCAATCCCAGGAAAGCGGCACCTTTCGAATTGATTGATAATGCTTTACGATAGGTATCGATGGTATGGAGGATCCCATTGAGGTCGGAGGTCAGCGTAGTGGGCAGCATCGAAGTAGTACCATGGTTGGCATGCAGCTCGGCCACTTTGAGGAATGCTTCCGGGGTTCCGTCCATAAAATCATGTCCGCCACCTCCGTGCACGTGAATATCTATGAAGCCGGGGGAGATGTACCTATCTCCGACATCGATCAGCAATGCGCCGTTGTATTCGGGTATCCGTTCTTCAATTCCTACAATAACCCCGTCGGCTACCAGTATGAAGCCTCCTTTCATTATGCTGTCCTTCAGGATCAGATTTCCCCGCAGGATGAATTTCTCAGGTCTGTCAACCATCTTCCATGTTTTTCATCCTTTGGCCTAAAGGTCATTGCAACAATGCTGCTGCGGCCCGATCGAGGTATAGTGCACAGTTTGGATGTTGCCGAAGAATTCCTGCCGGATGCATGTTACTGATCGGTTTTTCCAGACAGTCACGGACGGCGACGGCCTTGCGTTCATCCGGAACGGAACAGATGATCTGCTTTGATTTCATGATCTGTCGGATGGACATGCTGATCGCCTGTTTCGGTACGGCATCGAGGCTCGGAAACCAGCCTTCTCCGAATTGCTGTTGTCGGCAGGCTTCGTCGAGGTCGACCACGATGTAGGGTTCATCGGTCTCGAAATCGGCGGGCGGGTCGTTGAATGCCAGGTGTCCGTTTTCTCCGATGCCCACCAATGCCACATCGATGGTGACGGTTCGGATCAGATCACCCAGCCGACGACATTCGGCCAAAGGTTCGTTCTCGCCATCGATCAGATGAGCTGCGTTTAGTTCGGGTACCTGCGTGATGAATCGTTCCGTGAGGTATTTCCGGAAACTGGCGGGATGTGTCATCGGGATCCCGATGTATTCATCGAGGTGGAACATGGTGACCCTGCGCCAGTCGATGCCGGGCGTTGCGATCAGGTTTTGCAGGGTATGGAACTGACTGGTTCCGGTGGCGAGGATGATGTTCGCGTATCCTTGTCGATCCAACGCGTTTTTGATCGATTCCGCTGCCCGGATGCCGGCGGCTTTGCCCATCAACTCCGGTGTTTCCAACACATTTTTTTCCATTGATCAGATCTTCAGGAACATTTTACGTTGATACAGAAAGGCCAGGAATACCCATTTCACCAATATGACCGTCAACGCCAGGATGACTGCGTTGAAGGGTTCTCCTGCGAGATCGCCCAGCCACTGGAAGAAGGCCTTATTGGTATAGGACCATTGTATGAATTTTCCTGACATATATATCAGTATGGAATTCATGCCAATGACTCTGAAAAAAGTCGCCTTTGTCCATTTTTTGACATCGATGATACAGTAGAATGCCGCCATCAGCAAGAGACTGAATGCGACGGTTTGCAGAACGAATGAGCTGGACCAGAGGTTTTTGTTGATGGGGAATAGCAGGTGCCATCCTTTGGCGAGCAGCAGACAGGCACATCCGGCGACGATCATGCTTCTGACCTTGAACCGATCGGGGTAGTGACTGGTCCTCAATAAATTACCGGTTATGATCCCGGCTAGACCGGAACTGATGGCCGGGAGATTGTTGAACAGCCCCACCGTATCGTGGATCCCACGGGAGAGCTTTCCGGGGAGTACGGTACGGTCGAACCAGGAGGAAAAATTCCCTTCTTCGGTCAGGTCGCCGGCCGGAAAACCGGGCGCTGAACTGAACTGCATGATGAGCCAGTAACCGATCAGTATTCCCCAGAAGCAAATCATCTGGGTTTTGGGGCTCGTATAGAGGAAGATCAGCGATGAAAACAGATAAGCCAGGCCGATCCTGCCCAGTACGCTCATGAATCGGATCTCTTCCAATGGTTTGATCGTCAATCCATTATTGTAAATAACACCTAGCAGTACCAGGATGAGTCCCCGGGTGATGACTTTCCTCACGAGGGTCGATCTGGCGACTCCTTTTTCCAGTGCGGATCCCAGTGAATAATTTGCGGAGATGCCGGTAACGAAAATGAAGAGCGGAAAGATCAGGTCGTACAGCGTGAATCCTTGCCAGTATGGATGTTCGAATTGTGCAGAGATCCTCTGCCAGGCCGAACTCCCGGTTGCCTTGGCCATGGCGTGCAGTACTTCGTCTGCACCTATGATCCAGAACATGTCGAATCCCCGGAGCGCATCCAGCGATAACAGTCGTTGGCTTTTGATTAAAGGCTCCATGCGATAGATTTCACG
>CAJBZC010000511.1 GCA_903959965.1 uncultured bacterium | reverse complement strand
CGCACTACGATCCGCGCGGAAGATACCTGGCCGGGGCCCACAGCCGTGATTACAACCGTGTTTTCGGTCGCGACCTGCTGGAAGAACGGTACATCGACCCGCTGCTCGGCGGCGTCAATCGGAACGATATGCTCTTTCATCAGGTCTGCTTTTCGTTGTTGAAGGAAATCGGCGTATCTCCTGCTCAGCGCACGCTCCTTTATAGAAAAGGTCGCACTGTCATCCAGCGCTGGGACAGCATGGCGCATACTTATGCTTACGATTATCAGGGTGCGAAATTCTCCATTGCCTCGTCCAATCAGTATTACAGTCCCGACGACAAATCCTT
Source organism: uncultured bacterium (assembly GCA_903959965.1). Classification (GTDB taxonomy): domain Bacteria; phylum Bacteroidota; class Bacteroidia; order Chitinophagales; family Chitinophagaceae; genus Pollutibacter. The sequence continues at coordinate 6,750 of CAJBZC010000511.1, read as the reverse complement.
TGTGATGTACCTCGGCAGCGACCGGATCCCGCGGATGCCTAACATCATTTATGTCCCTGAAGGACGTGATGATCATTACGGCACCTGGTCTGCACAGGGACTGGGAGATAAGCTCAAACACCTCATGCCGCCCAACTATCCCGCCAACGGCGGATGGGGCAAGACCCGTCATCTCATGCCCTTCCAGCAGACGGTACAGGACCGCAACCAGTTTGTGATGCTGGTGGCTGGCGATAAGGATCATAACTGCATCACCGACCGGTTGAATTCCACGATCGTGCTGCCCGCCTGCCTCGACGAATGGTGGATGGGCAACCAACGCATCAGCAAACCCGCGGTGGGTGCCTCCGTGGCGATGGATAAAACAGGGACCCTGTTCGCGAGGTTTGAAGACGTGGCGTTCGCGATCCGCATCCTCTGGTCGAATGCCGAACCCGACAGTATGGCCCGGCTGTACAACGATGGTTATGTGCATCGAAGTCATCGCGAAGATGTCACCCTTGATGCGCCGGAAGCACTCCGCCTCACCCTCAAGCATCCCGCAGATGGCAAACTGCGAATATCGATGTGGTGGAAGGCGGTCGAAGGCATCCGGACAGATGCGGCATTTGCAGCGTTCAGAAAATCAATGTTAAGCGCACCTGTTACTATAACTAAAAGGGGAGACATCATTGATATCCGGGTATCCGCAGATGGGAAACCGCTGGGATTGAAAGCGGATCTCAAGTCACGCACCCGTTTAGCTTATTACGGAGGCCCCGTCATCCCTAAGGATTTTCTGCTGAAGGTGGACGGAGTGGAACTGGGGCGCCCGATCATGGAAAAGCATCGCAAGCCGCTGGAGACCTGGGTCGATTCGGTGGACCGGCACGCGCGGGAAGTGTTCATGCCGGCGGATAAATATAAATGGGACTGGGGTCAGGCGACCATGCTCAACGCATTGGTACATCGTTATCAGGCGACGGATCCGGGTAGCCGTGGCCGTTATCTCGATTACATCCGAAGAGGTATGGAGATGACGGCGCATGTCGCCAACGGGAAGCATCCCAATGCAGTTGCTTCTGCGCATGGTATCGCCTTCCTGGCGCGGGTTACGGGCGATCCTGAATGGAAGCGCAGGGCCTTCGCCATCCATCGCGACTACCTGGCCATTCCCCGGGAACCCGGTGGCGGTGTGTCGCATCGCGCGGAGACGGTGGAACTATGGGATGATACGGTGTACATGCTGGCCATGTATTTACTTGAAATGTACCGGCTGACCGGCGATGAATCCTATGTGGCCGACTGGCTGGAACAGTTCCGGGCGCATGACCGGACCCTGCGGGATGAAAAGACCGGATTATGGGTCCATGGTTGGGATGCTGACAGCGTATTCTTCAACGACGGCTGCAGCGTGCTCAACTGGCCCGATGCGCAGACCCGTCGCAATGATCAGATCTGGGCCCGCGGCAACGGCTGGGTGGGCATGGCGTTGGCGGACGCACTCGAAGCACTGCCGGCCACTTCAAAACTACGTAAGCCGATCGCGGAAGCGTTGTTTAACTATGTGAAAGCCATCACACCCTACCAGAATCTTCAAAGTGGACATTGGTACCAGTTGCTGGTGAAACCCGATCTCCCGCGTAACTTCGAAGAGAGCTCTGCCACCGCAATGTTCGGCTATACGATCGTGAAGGGATTAAAGCTGGGGGTACTGGATCCGAAAATATATCGACCCATGGCAGATCGCGCGTATCATGGCTTGCGGGCCCTCAGTATGCGGACCGACAAGGGTGGTGCCTGGTTAGTTCCCACGCGGGTGTCGGGTGGCACCTGTGTCGGAGATCAGGAGTATTATTTGAATAGAAAGATCATGGAAGGCACAGCCTTCGGTTATGGTGCTTATATTATGTTTGGTCAGGCATGGGAAGAACTGGCGGGTATCAGATAAAGATATAAATGAATATCATGAAACAAGTATTAGGTTATGCGTGGACGTTAGTGATGGCGATACTGATCATTTCAGGAATATCCTGCAATGAAATTCATGCACAGTTGGGCCGTGCACTTGGACTCCCATCCCCGCTGCCTAACATCGTGTACATCCTGGCAGATGACCTGGGGTATGGTGATGTATCCGCATATAATCCCGAAGGGAAGATCCGCACGCCGAACATCGACAAACTGGCGGCCAGGGGCATGCGGTTCACCGACGCACACTCACCTTCCAGTGTGTGTACCCCGACGCGATACGCCATCATGACGGGCAGATATCCCTGGCGCAGTCGGCTCCCCGTGGGCGTGTTGCGCGGCTACAGCCGACCGCTGATCGAGGAAGAAAGGCCCACCGTTGCTTCGATGCTCCGCAGTCGCGGGTATCGGACAGGAGTGGTCGGCAAATGGCATCTTGGACTGGGATGGACCCCGAAGCCTGAGCATGCCGGTCGTTTAGCGGATCCCATGTATGGCATCAAAGATGAAATGGATCCGGCGCACATCGATTTGGACAAGCCGATGACGGCCGGTCCCAACAGTGTGGGATTCGATTACTCTTTCGTGTTGCCGGCATCTTTGGACATGCCACCGTACGCATATGTCGAGAACCATCGGCTGGTCGAACCGCTGACATCCTCCACCCCGCTCAGCAAGCCGGACACAGGCTATGCGGGTGCCTTCTGGCGCGAGGGGCTCAAATCACCTTCCTTCGATTTTCATGATGTGCTGCCGCGTTTTGTCCGCCAGGCCAATGATTTCATTCGGCAGCAGCAGTCAGGGAAGCCTTTCTTTCTCTATGTACCCATGCCGGCGCCTCACACGCCCTGGATGCCCATCGCTCCCTGGAAGGGGCGATCCGCCGTGGGTGAGTATGGCGATTTCACCGAACAGGTAGATGCTTCCGTGGGAGCCATATTGAACACACTGGACAGCATGGGATTCTCCAAAAATACCATCGTGGTGTTCACGAGCGATAACGGACCGTATTGGCGGAGCGACTACATCTCAAAGTACAACCATCGTTCTGCAGGTCCCTGGCGCGGCATGAAGGGCGACGCTTATGAAGGCGGCCATCGCATTCCCTTCATTGTCAGTTGGCCCGGGAAGGTGAAACCCGGATCGGTGAGCCATGCTACCACTACGCTCGCGAATCTGATGGCTACCGCTGCTGAGATCACGGGAGACAACAACCCGCGTCATATTCCGGAAGACAGCTACAGCATTCTTCCGGTGTTGACCGGAAAATCAGCACAGGTAACCGGTCAAACCGCGGTGGTGCACAGTTCCTCGGTGGGATTTTTTGCCGTCAGGAAGGGGGATTGGAAACTGATCGAGGGACTGGGTTCGGGTGGATTCAGTACCCCGAAACAGATCAAACCCAAACCCGGCGGGCCGGACGGACAGCTGTTCAATCTGAAGGAAGACCCGGCGGAGGAGAAGGATCTGTTCTCGACCCATCCGGATAAAGTAAAGGAGTTGCGGCAGGCATTGAAGCAGATCCGTGATGCGGAGCATAAAAAGGCTGTGGTGTCAACATATTAAGGGATAGACATGGTCGGATGCCTGCGGGGTGGGCATTTGGGAAAGTCCCGGAAATTTCGTATATTCACTTATGTACCAGTCGCTTAGGTTTTTCAGGTTGATGTTGATCTCAGGCCTCATCTTGTTCACGATGGCCGTTCGCGCTCAGGAGTCTTCCGTCAGTTGGATGGACCCGCTTGATGCCGGATTTTCCGTGATCGACGGACGGGGATGGCAGGACAGTATGGCCAATCCCTACGACCGGTTGCCGGGATCTGCGGAGAAGCAAGTGCGTAGTCCCTTGTGGATTCTCAGTCGAAATACTGCCGGATTGTACATTAGTTTCCGGACCGATGCTGCCCGCATTCAGGTGCGATATGGCGTGAAAGGGGAGAAGGCCATGCCTCATATGCCGGCCACGGGGGTGAGTGGGCTGGATCTGTATGCCCGCGGTGCCGACGGAAAGTGGGTATGGGCCCGGGCAGCATATCGGTTTGGTGACACCATCGAATATACCTGGAGCGGACTCGCTACGGCCGGAAAAGATACCGAATACCGACTCTATCTCCCGCTGTACAATGCCGTGAACTGGATGCGTTTTGGCATGACCGGCACATCTGATATTCGATTTCTGCCGGTGGGCGGTGATCGGCCGATCGTCGCCTACGGGACCTCCATCATGCAGGGAGGATGTGCTTCCAGACCCGGATTGGCCTGGACCTCCATCCTCGGTCGGATGCAGTCAAATCGGATCATTAATCTCGGATTTTCCGGCAACGGACAACTGGAACAACCGCTGATCGAAGCCATGGCGAAGATCGATGCCCGTCTTTACATCCTCGATTGTATGCCCAACCTGGTGGATCGTTCCAAATTCCCGGCGGAAGAGGTGGAGCGAAGAACCCGGGAGGCCGTCAGGATACTTCAGGCGGCCAGGCCGGGCGCGCCGATCCTGTTGGCAGAACACTGCTGTGGTTTGTCTGGGATCAACCTGGACGCCGGACTGGTTGAGCGTTATGATGACTGCTCTCGCGTCGTGTCGGACATTCACGCCCGCATGGTGAAGGAAGGCGTCAAAGGGTTATATCTCTTAACAGCGAAGGAGATCGGCTTCGATCAGGAGTGCACCGTGGATGGCACTCATCCCAACGATATCGGCATGATGCGCTATGCCGAAGCCTATGCCCGCAAGATCCGCAGGATCCTGAAATGAACATATCCCCGGCAATTTCCTGGATTGTCGTATTTTGAGCGTAGAAGCTTTTTTTATGAAGAGAATATTCGTTCAGCTCCTCGCGTTTGCCCCCGTCATCGCCTTTGCGCAGTCAGGATTCACCATTCAGGGAACCGTTGCGGCCGGGAAGGACCCTGTGGAGAAGGTCATTCTATCATACTATCTCGATGGCATTTCGAAGGTAGACAGCACCCTGGTGACCAACGGCAGCTATTCCTTCAAAGGCAGTGTGAAAGAGCCCTTGCTGGTGAGTCTGCGTGCGGTGCACCGTTCCTCAAAGCGCGATCTTTTCCCACTCTTTCTCGAAAATGCTACCCTAAAAGTGGCGAGTCCGGATTCTTTTTCACTGGCGACTGTTTCCGGATCCAAGTCAGATCGCGACTACCGCATCCTGACGAAGATGCTCAAACCCTATAATGATCGCATGGGTGCGCTCAGCGCAGCATATATGGGATATCGCCGCGATAAGGATGAGGCTGGTATGAAGCGTATCGACGAACAGGCCGAATTGCTGCAGGATTCCATTCGCCAACAATACAAGGCATTCCTTGATAAATATGCCCAGTCGCCCATCGCCATGTATGCCTTCCGGAATTTCGCCGGATGGGACATCAAGCCGGCGGAGGTGGAGCCTGTGTTCCTGAAACTGTCTGAAGCCACGCTCAATTCTCCTGCCGGACAGGAAATGGCTGGACGGATCCAAAAGGCAAAGTTGGTAGCCATTGGCAGCGCGGCCCCGAATTTTACCCAGAACGACACACTTGATCGTCCCGTTTCACTGACCTCTTTCCGGGGCAAATACCTGCTGATCGATTTCTGGGCCTCCTGGTGCGGCCCCTGCCGTCAGGAAAACCCCAATGTAGTAGCCGCCTGGCAGAAATACAAAGACAAAGGTTTCGATGTCCTGGGTGTTTCCCTGGATCAGCCCACTGGCAAAGAGCGCTGGCTGAAGGCGATCCATGATGACAAACTCACCTGGACTCAGGTATCTGACCTCAAGTATTGGAAGAATGACGTTGCAGTAGCCTATGGTATTCAGGCGATTCCGCAGAATTACTTGTTGGATAAGAATGGGGTGATCATTGGCAAGAATCTGAGAGGGGAGGCGTTGCAGGCGAAGCTGGCGGAGTTGTTCAAGTGATCTTATCATTGCCCTGATCATCAATCACTTAGTGGGACTATGTCTCACCTCAAGTTAAAGATCAAGTGTCTCTTTGAGTTTAGCATATCCCTGTCGGCTGACTGGTATTGTCAATCCGTTAATGAGGGTCGCTTCATAGCCGTCACGGTCACGTACATTGATGCGTTGCAGGGCTGAACCTGCGATCAGCCAGGATCGATGTACCCGCACAAAACGAGGACCCTCCAGTTGTTCAGCGAAACGAGCCATGGTGCGTTTTTTCAGGAAAACCCCGGCAGCACAATGGATCTTGACATAATCATCAGCCGCTTCGATGCATTGGATGTCTGAAATGGGGATCACATGGATGTGATGACCTGATTTCAGTACGACGCGTTCAGGTACCCTGTCGTCTTCGAATGATTTCATATCAACGAACTGCTGGCGGAAGCTTCTCTGCGACAGCCATTTATCTAGAGCCTGATCGAATCGTTCTTTGGAGAAAGGTTTCAGCAGATAGTCAATAGCATTGGCCTCGAAAGCACGTAGCGCAAAGCTGTCATAGGCAGTGGTAAAGATCACGGCCGGAGGTGACTCCAGTAATTCCAGTAGTTCGAATCCGTTGATGCGGGGCATCTGAACATCCAGGAAGAGGAGCTCCGGCTGCAGATCCCGAATGGCTTTCATGGCCTCGAAACCATCGGCACAGACCCCCACGATCCGCAGTTGAGGATGACCGCTCAGGTATTCGACCAGGATATCACGGCCATGTACTTCGTCATCAACGATCAATACGGGAATCATACGATCTGCGGGATGTTCAAGGTGATGATGAATTGATCAGATACCTGCTGCCGGGTGATGAGTCCGCTTCGCCCGAATAGGAGGAACATCCTTCGTT
>CAJBZC010000510.1 GCA_903959965.1 uncultured bacterium | reverse complement strand
CTAAATTGAATTGACAAACAAATATTATTAACATGAAAATCATTCAAACATCGTTTTTATTTATTTTTCTCACCGCCTGTAAAGTGCAGCAACCTCTATCTGGAAACGATGACATCCCCGCCGCGATGGTCAAAGCCATGCGTTGGCAGGAAGCGCATCCCATTCAGGCGAAATCCCCCACAGACTGGACCAACGGGGCCTATTATGTAGGTGTTACCAGGGCATTGATGTCCACCGGAGATACGGCGCACCGGAACACCTTGCAGAGGATGGCGGAGCGTGTCGCCTGGCAGCCGTGGAACAGATATTTCCATGCAGATGATATCATCATCACGTATAGTTATATGCATTTAAAGGAGAGGGGTCTGCCGGCGAATCTCGCACCGACCGACAGCATGTTGCGTGAACACCTTTACAAACCCCATGAATGGAGATCCGGACAGGTAAAGGATGAGAAAAAGATCCTCTGGTGGTGGTGCGATGCATTGTTCATGGCCCCGCCGGTGCTGGCACGTTATGCCCGCATGAATGGCGAACCTGCCTTTCTGGATGAGATGGATAAATATTACCGGCAGACCTATGATATGCTTTACGATAAAGAGGAGCGACTCTTCTATCGCGATGGACGTTTTTTGATTACGGGCCAGCCGTCGGATCGCCGGGAAGCCAATGGCCGCAAGGTTTTCTGGGCGCGTGGTAATGGCTGGGTCATCGCCGGACTGGCATTGTTGCTGGAAGAAATGCCGAAGAATGATCCGCGGAGAGGGTTTTATGTTGGATTATACCGAGATATGGCTGCGCGTGTGAAGGAACTGCAACCGGCAGATGGTCTCTGGCGTACAAGTCTGTTACATCCTGAATCCTTCGCCCATGGTGAAGCGAGTGGCAGTGGCTTCTTCACCTTCGCATTGGCATGGGGCGTGAACCAGGGACTGCTCAAAAGATCTGAATACGCACCCGTTGTTCGAAAGGGTTGGTCGGCCTTGAAGGCCTGTCAGCATCCGGATGGGAAAGTTGGCTGGGTGCAGAACATCGGCTATGATCCAAAGCCCGCGGATGCCAACAGCTGGCAGAACTTCGGCACTGGCGCCTTTCTGATGGCGGGCAGTGAGGTCATGAAGATGCGCTAAAATAATTTCAGTCATTCATAACGGTCACGCATATGCGTAGATACCTGACGGTTCTATATTTATTATTATTTCTATCGGCGAAGTCACAAGCGAATCGGCCTAATATTGTTTTCATCCTGACAGACGATCATCGTTATGACGGACTAGGATATTTCGGAAACCCCTTGGCGCGGACGCCTGCGTTGGATGCCATCGCCCGTTCGGGTACAGTGTTTCTCAATGCCTTTGCTTCCACGCCGATCTGCTCCGCGAGTCGCGCAAGCATCTTTTCCGGACTGCAGGAGCGCACACATCGCTACGGCTTTCAAACGGACGCCATCCTGCCGGCCTACATGGATTCGGCCTGGCCGGTGATGCTTCGACGTGCCGGTTACCGGACGGCTTTTTTCGGGAAGTTCGGGGTGAAGTATCCGGATATGGACAAGCAGTTCGATGTGCATGAGGATTATGACCGTAATAATAAATACAATGATCGTCGGGGATATTTCTTCAAGACCATTGGAACTGATACCGTCCATCTGACGAGGTACACCGGTCAGCAGGGGGTGGATTTCATTAATAGTCAGATGGGCGACAAACCTTTCTGTTTGCAACTGGCGTTCAGTGCGCCGCATGCACATGACGGCGCACCAGACCAGTATTTCTCGCAACCTGAATTTGACACGATGTTCCGGTATGTGGTGGTGCCACGACCGCCGATGTCAGAGGATGCGTATTTCAATGAGCAGCCGGCTGCCGTGCGCGCTGGCTTCAATCGTCTACGCTGGACCTGGCGTTTTGATGAGCCGGACAAGTACCAGCGGATGATGAAGGCCTATTACCGGATGATCGCGGAAGTGGACAGGGAGGTGGGTCGCGTGCGGGAGGCTCTCCGTGCCCGCGGACTAGATCGCAACACGGTGATCATCTTCCTGGGGGATAACGGATATTTCCTGGGAGAGCGGGGATTGGCCGATAAGTGGTTGATGTACGAGCCATCGATCCGTGTTCCTTTGGTGATCCACGATCCCCGTCAGCGCAGGCACCGGGAGGAATTGTCGATGGTGTTGAACACGGATGTGTCGGCGACGATCCTGGACATCGCGGGGGTTGAACGGCCGGCGTCCTATCACGGCCAGAGCCTGAAACCGATGGTAGAGGGCAAGCGTCTTTCGGTTGATCGGGATACGGTGTTGATCGAACATCTCTGGGTGTTCGATCAGATCCCGGCGAGTGAAGGCATTCGAACTGCCGGCTGGAAGTATTTCCGATATGTAGATGATCAGTCGCTCGAGTTTCTGTTTGATCTGACTGCCGATTTGGAGGAGAAGGTCAACCTGGCGGGTGATGTGCGTTATGCGTCGCAACTGGCGGCCATGCGGGCGGGTTTCGAAAGGCATGCCTTGAAATACCGGGATGATCGCAGCGGTGGGCCGTTGCGACTTTCCACCCAGATGGATCGACTGCCGGAAGGAGCGGTGGCACAGGCCCCAAGGCCGATCTTTGAATGGTCTCTGTCAACGAATGTGGGTAAGCAGCGCGGATATCAAATGCTGGTATCATCGAGTCGCGCCCTGCTCGATCGGAACATCGGAGATCTGTGGGATACGCGGGAGGTCCGCAGTGCCCAGCACGAGCAGATCGGATACATGGGGAAGCCGTTGGCGCGGGGAAGGACGTATTTCTGGAAGGTCAGGGTTTGGGACGGGGCGAACAGGACCAGGGATTATGCGGAGTCGGTGGCGTTTCGGGTGGAATGAGGGGCAACGTCCGCGAGGGAACGAAGAAACGAAGGCATTATACTTTCCTTGAAATATGGAAAAATATGGAATCCGATTCCATAAAATTCCAGTTTTTAGGTCTGATTCTCCGGAAAACCTATCGTCCAATTGCTTTGCCGAATCAAACAGTTATTTGATCCTGGTCATCCCGACTCACCCTGTTCATAAGTTGCGATCTGATTGAT
>CAJBZC010000509.1 GCA_903959965.1 uncultured bacterium | reverse complement strand
TGGGCGAACGTTTACATCCTGATCATCCCTTCATTCGCGCGGAAGTGATCTGGGCCTGCCGGCATGAGCTGGCCTGCACGGTAGAGGATGTACTTGCCCGTCGGCTTCGCCTACTTTTTCTCGATGCCCGTGCGGCGATGGAAGTCGCCCCCGCGGTGGCGGAATTGATGGAAGCCGAGCTTGGGTTGAGTTTTATTCCGATGGATTTCAATGCGGTGGCAGAGGGTTATTTGCCGTAGCTTTTTTATTTTCTTTTCGGCCTGGCGGTGAGGCTTTACTTAGGGTATCATTTTGATGCTCTTTCTAGGCAGACCATTGTATCTTTAGTCGAAGCAATCCTCAGGTCTTGCATATCCACTCTTCATACTTTTTCTTTTCTGCATCCATTTTATCGCTGATCACCATTGGGGATATCCTGATAAAATTTCATGGGCCCGGGAAACTCCGGAATTTCATGCTCTTGCTGACCTTATCAAATGCAGCATTGGCTTTCATCAATTTTCTCCCCGACAAGACAGTGGGTATGCAACTCATGCAGATTTTTGCCAATATGTGTGCGGCAACATCAATACTGCACATCCTGTCTTTTTACCATTTTTCAAGAACGAATCAATTAATCAATCTCATACCCTTTTTGGGGATGATCCTCTTCTCTGTAACGTTGTATTACAACAAAGACAACCTATTCATGGCTGTGGGTACTGATGGGAACAACCGGGTTTTTTGCGATCTTATTACAAAGAACTCTCATCAAGTACCTTGATCGTCTCATCGAGGATATCGCTGATCTTCCTTTTTCTTTTCTTCTACTTCCAGCTTGTATTCCAACTTATCAAAAAATACAAGAACTATAATAACCTGTTTGCCAGTAAATTAAGGAATTGGGTGCTAGTCCTGGTCTTAAGTCCGCTACTTGTGATTTTGCAGAATACGCTGTATACAATCAAGCCAGATTTGATGTTTGGTGTTTGGATCACCATCCTGATCTACCATCTGAATGCATTGGTCTTCCTGTATCGACCAGATTTCATCAACCGGTCTTACCTCAAGAAAAAGATTTTTGAAACAAATGTCGAAAAGGATGAACAGTCCACGTTCAATGAGGAGGTTTTTTTCAATGAGTTTTATCATAAAGCCTATTTCACAAATCCCAAAGCTTCATTACCGGAATTTGCAGAAAGACTGCAAGTGCCTCAGAGCGAATTAGTGCGGTTCATCCATGTTAAATTCGGACGTAGCTTCAATGAGATCCTCCAAGAGAAGCGGATTGAGCTGTTTAAAGAGCTCGCATCCAAGAGCGAGTACAAACAATACACCATAGAAGGACTGGCTAAGGAAGTGGGATTTTCTTCCCGGCAAAGCTTTTATGTCGCTTTCAAAAAAATCGATGGAGGGGTTCCCACAGATTTATTGCATTGAACAGGGCACCCAAAGATTGCTGCGGGAAATGTTCATTACATGGATTGAAGCCTTCAGCCCCCCGCCGATTAATCTGTAGGTGCATCGATTGAATTGCTAAAATATTTAGGGGCAGGTTCAACATCTGCTCGTCCGTATTGATAACATACTGCTCATCCCTTTAAGGGATTCCTTTCACCACAGGTGTCCATCCATTTAGAAAAATCGCTCAAGAGCTGATCGAGGGGGCATTCAATGTTTTCAAAGGTGGTCAAATCACGATGTCCGGGATCACATAGGAATGGTGCATCAGCACATTTCAGTGGCAGTCATGCTGGTTTTATAGAGTCCTCAAACATCTGATATTCAATGTCATAGTGAGGTTTACAACAACTTTTATCCGTTTCGTATCCTTTAGCCTGGATCAGCCGGTACATTTATCCCGGTAGTACGCTGTTTTCATTGACCTGTTGTAACCTGGCCTCAAAAAGATGTTCGATCCATACTTATTAAACATTTCAAATTCCAACCTGCCTAAACCTTTTGATATGACTGTTGTACTCAAGTTGTTTTCCTTTACTTCTTTAGTGTTATCTCTGGGTTCAACCCTTCAGGCTCAGGTAGGGATAGGAACTACTACGCCTGCTTCCTCAGCAAAGCTGGAGATATCTTCTACAACCCAGGGTTTTTTACCGCCACGAATGACGTCCACTCAGCGTGCGGATATCAGCAGTCCTGCGACTGGTTTGGTGGTATATCAAACGGACGGTGCTACCGGTCTTTACCTATATAATGGCAGCGCGTGGAGTCTACTGACGATCAGTGGATGGTCTGCCTCCGGCAATAGTGGTTTGAGCGCGACCACCAATTTCATCGGTACTACAGATGCGGTTCCCTTCAGCATTCGATACAACAATATAAAATCAGGTAAAATTGATGGGGACAATACCACATTCGGATATTATTCAGGGAGTACCATGACCGGTTTGGAAAATACAGGTATCGGACAAAGCGCCCTTAGGGCAAACACAACCGGCAATGCGAATTCCGCGCTTGGCCATGAAGCCTTAAAAAATAATACCACTGGATCATACAACGTTTCTTTAGGTAGAGGTGCCCTCCAAAGTAATATTAATGGAGGCGGAAATACAGCCATAGGATGGATAGCGCTTATGTCCAATACGAGCGGTAATTCAAACATAGCTGTAGGACAAATGGCCATGCAAGCAAACACAACAGGGGAAAGTAACATAGCCTTAGGATATCAATCGCTAAAATCAAATACGACAGGGGGGAGAAACTTTTCATCTGGTGCTGGCGCCATGTATAGTAACGTTGCAGGGTCTGAAAATATAGCGATCGGCTTTGATGCATTAAGAAGCAATAACAATTGGAGAAATATAGCATTGGGTTCAGCTGCATTATACAGTAACACCACTGGTGAACATAATATCGGCATTGGATTCAATACACTTTACAATAATCTAACGGCGAGCCAAAATGTAGCGGTTGGAGATAGAGCACTGTATTCAAACGTGGGGGGGTATCAAAACATTGGTATTGGAGCATATTCATTATATAATAATGCGTCTGGGTATCGCAACACAGCCATCGGAGTGGATGCACAGACTAATACTACAGGAAACAATAACACTTCCGTCGGAATGAATGCATTGAACTCAAACACGTCGGGTTCAGGTAACACAGCTATTGGTGCGTATGCTTTGTATGACAATAATACCACAGGCTTCGGTAACACGGCCATTGGGTACTATGCCCGTGTCAGTTCGTCAGCATTGCAAAACGCTACGGCCATCGGTTATAACGCCGTTGTGAATGCAAGCAATAAGATCAGACTGGGGGATGCAAACATCAGCGTCATCGAAGGACAAGTGGCCTTCAGTAATCCATCCGATGGAAGATTCAAGCGCAATGTCAGCGAAAATGATCTGAAGGGGCTTGATTTCATCAAACGACTTCGGCCGGTGGTATATAATTTCGATACCCGTAAATACGAAGAACATGTATCGCAACAATTGTCTGACAGCACACGCAATCAGCGCTTGAAGGAAAATTTCAGTGCATCCACCAACATCCGCCATAGCGGATTCATCGCGCAGGAAGTTGAAAAAGCAGCCATCGCTTCCGGCTATGACTTCGATGGTTTGCACTTGCCCGAACAAGGAAAAGATTACTACAGCCTGTCCTACAGCCAATTTGTTGTTCCGCTCATTAAAGGCATGCAGGAGCAGCAAGCATTGATCGAGGGTCAGCAAAAAATGATCGACAAACAGCAGGAGGAGATCAACGAGTTGAAGAAGATGGTCAAAGAATTCCTCAAGCATCGAAAATGAAAATGTCAATTGTAAGGTTGTAGGGGGGCATTTGTATGCTAACCAAGCCCGAACACAAAGCATCCAAGGGTCCAGCTTTTCCTTGCCCCGCTTATCCATTCAATCCATCCTGAGGCCTCCGAAGGATCTTGTATTTCGCGTGTTCCTACTAATCAAGAACCTGCCAATCAATGTCATCCTGAGGCCTCCGAAGGATCTTGTATTCGCTGTTATCCGTTGGCTTGGCGCAAACAGCTTTCGTGCTGTAAAGGCTGTCAATACAAGATCCTTCGCTGCGCTCAGGATGACACCACAGAGAGATTTCCTGCACAGAAAGAACCTCCCCCGGCTGTCATCCTGAGGCCTCCGAAGGATCTTGTATTTCGCGTGTTCCTACTAAGAAATAACCTGCCAATCAATGTCATCCTTCGGAGGCCCCAGGATGGCACCCGCTGGTGGTACGTTTCCTTCATAAAGCAAACAAAGGATAACAGCCGAGAGACCTGTTATTTTTCTTCCCCCATCAATTACGCACTGGCCGCCCGCTCTTCAACACACTCTGAATTCTTTCCAAGGTCTTTCTTTCCCCGCACAAACTCAAAAACGCTTCACGCTCCAGATCCAGCAGATACTGTTCTGATACGAGCGTCGGTTCGCTCAGATCACCGCCACACATGACATACGCGAGCCTTTTGGCGCCGACACTGTCATGCTGCGTGGCGTATCCCGCCTGTACCATGCCATTGATGCCGGCATAGAGCGCGCCGAGGGCCGACCGTCCGAGTACCTTGATGTCTTTGCGCTGGACGGGCATCACATAGCCGGACTCATGGAGTTCAAGGACAGATTTCTTTGCCTCTCCGATGCGGCGTCCCTGGTTGTAGACCACCTCGTCTAGTCCCTTGCGGAGTATGCCGAGCTGGAAGGCCTCATGTGCCGAGGTGGCTACCTTGGCCGTGGCGATGGTGAGGAAGCGGTTCTTCAGGGTGATGGTCTCCGGTTCGTCTTCGTGCATTTCATCTGCAGCGCGGAGGACGAATTCCTTGGTGCCACCGCCGCCGGGGATCACCCCGATGCCGGCTTCTACAAGTCCGATATAGGTTTCTGCTGCCGCGCAGACCTTATCGGCATGAAGGCTGAGTTCGCAGGCGCCGCCGAGCGACAACGCATGCGGTGCCACGACCACGGGTACTGATGAGAATCGTGCGCGGATCATCGTCTGCTGAAACATCCGATTGGCCATGTCCAGCTCATCGTATTCCTGCTCGATGGCCAGCATGAAGATCATGCCCACATTGGCACCTGCCGAGAAGTTCAGTCCCTCGTTGGCGATGACCACTCCCTTATATTTATCTTCCGCCAGGCTGATCGTTTTCTGAATCCCCTCCAGCACTTCACCCCCGATGCTGCCCATCTTCGTGTACCATTCCAGTCCAAGCACATCGTCCCCGAGATGATAAGCGCGCGCGGCTGAATTCTTCCACACGGTTTGCCCTTCGAAATTCCGCATGACAATGAAGGCCTGTTCCTGACCCGGAGCCGTTACGGATACCATCGCCTGTTGGGCAGGAGAATAGCAGCGACGCTTGCCGTCTTCCACCGTGTAGAAACTTGTATATCCTGCCGCCAACATCTCCTTCACCCAGGGGGCGACAGAATAACCGGCTTTTTCCATCTGCTTGATGGATTTCTCTACGCCGAGTACGTCCCAGCTTTCGAATGCACCGATCTCCCAGCCGAAGCCTGCCATCATCGCGTCGTCCACGCGGAAGGGCTCGTCGGTGATCTCGGGAATGCGGTGCGAAATATAAGAGAAGAGTCCGTAGTGGAAATGCCTGTAGAAATCACCCGCTTTGTCCATGCCCGTGCACAGGGCCTTCAGGCGTGTCTTCAGATCATCGATCGGTTTGGCGGCCTCGACCGTGCCGAACTTTGGCTTCTGGCGCGGCCCGTATTCCATCGTATTCAGGTCGAGGGTCAGGATCTCCTTGCTGCCATCCGCTCCTTTCGTCTTCTTAAAAAATCCCTGACCGGTCTTGTCGCCCAGCCAGTTCCGCTCAGTCATCGACTCAAGCCAGGCCGGAACGATGAACCGGTCGCGGGCCTCGTCATTCGGGCAATTTTCATACACGCCTTTGGCCACCTTTACCATCGTATCGATGCCCACCACGTCGGCCGTCCGGAAGGTGGCGGATTTGGGACGGCCGATGATCGGCCCCGTCAGCGCATCCACTTCATCGATCGTCAGTTTCATCTTTTCCTGCAATCCGAAGATCGACATGATGCCGAAGACCCCGATGCGATTGGCGATGAAGGCCGGCGTATCCTTGCAGAGCACGGTCGTTTTGCCGAGGTACAGATCTCCGTACTGCATCAGGAAGTCCACCACCGACGGATCCGTGTCGGGTGTCGGGATGATCTCCAGCAGCCGGAGATAGCGGGGCGGATTGAAGAAGTGGGTACCGCAGAAATGTTTTTTGAAATCCTCGCTCCGGCCTTCCGTCATCATATGGATGGGGATGCCCGAGGTGTTAGAGGTGATCAGGGTGCCCGGCTTGCGGAACTGCTCGACTTTATCGAAGATGATCCGCTTGATGTCGAGCCGTTCGACCACGACCTCGATCACCCAGTCGCACTGACGGATGCCGGCGAGGTCGTCATCGAAGTTTCCGGTGGTGATCCGCTTGGCGGCGTCCTTCACATAGAGCGGGGAGGGGTTGCTCTTGATCGCGGCCTGCAGGGCGTCATTGACGAGGCGGTTGCGGGCCGACTTATCCTTGCTCTCCACAGCTTCCTTCGGGACCATGTCCAGCAGCAGTACCTGCAGTCCGATGCCGGCGAAATGACAGGCAATGCGGGAACCCATCACGCCGCTTCCCAGGACGGCCACGTTGCGAATCGTTCTTTTCATATAGACGTTTTTTCAGGATCGGGGGTTGTATCATCGACTCCGGGTGGCTTGCTTTCCATCTGAGGTTAGACCGCTCATTCACCCGGAAAATAAATAGTTAGCTAAACAACTATTCTTGTTCGAAGTTAGGATAAAAACACGCAGGGTCAAGAAGGGTTCGATTGTTTTTACTTCAGCATTTCGGAGGGGAGTTGCCCGGATTTCAGGCTTCTACGGAGCCGGCGTTCCTGGCGACTGCTGCCGCGGATGCCGGCATTGGTGAGGATGCCGTTGAGGGTGATGCGGATCCAGTAATTGGGAAATCCTTTTTCGCGGATGCGTTCGGCATATATGAAACCGGATCTTTTGAGGTTGGCCTTGCGCAGGATGGTGTTGGCCGCAAAGTTTGCGAGTCGCGTGAGGATGGTCTTCCGCTCATAATCGTTCCGGTTCAGGAACTGCACATTCAGGTCCTGATAGTACATCTTCATCTCTCCGTAGGCGCGATATTCGTTACCAACGGCCTGCATGATCACGGTGTCAAGCCGTCCTCGGCGTATCCGGGCGGAGGCGATGGGTTCCAGGATCGGGTTCAAGGCCGGCATGGAAAAACGACCGATGCCTAGGGATAGCCGGAACCCGTGGAGGGTGTCGCTGTAGGATTCGCGGTAGTCGATGGTGAGGGAGGCGGTATCCATCAATCGGGAGCGCAGACTGACGGTGAGGCTGTCTGCGAGGGAGATGCCCGTGTTGCGGAGGTTCAGCAGGAGTCCGTCGGTACGTTTCAACTGTACAAATCCGGTCTTTTCGGTCCGGTCGTTGATCTCTTCGTAGGCGATGGTACTATTTCGGATGCTGAGGCTATCGATGACGAACGGTGTAGAGAATCTTCGCAGCAGTCCCGCGGGCAGTGGCTTGATAATGTCTGTCACCGGCGGCAGGGTGCGATCCCGGAAAAAAGATAGTTCCGCATCCGCTGTGGACAGATGTCGGATCCGCAGGGTGCCATCCTGCAGGAATCCGGCGAGATCGAGTTGATCTGCCCTGCCGCCGCCAGTTCGCAGACTGATGTGATCCTGTTGGGTTCGAAGGGTTTTGGTGAAGGCGTATTTATCAAGCAGCGGGGTCAGTGAAAAGCCTGTCCATCGCAATTGTCGCGTGGCCTGTTGCCATTCGAGTCCTTTCAATTCCAGGTTCCCCGAGCTGCCGTATCTCCGAAGAAGACCGGCCCTCAGGCTCAATGAAGTCTGGTTACGGGCAATGGAAACTGCATCCATCGGGATATTCGAGCCCAGTTGAAGGGTGGCGATGCCGATGTTTTCAAGATCCAGGGATGGCGACTTCGACCCATCGGCCTGAATTTTTCGGTCGATGATCGACAATTTCGTCGCGTCGAAACGGCGGAAGAGAGCTGACCAGCGAGAAGCACTGTCTTTGGTGGCGGGCGTTAAGGTCAGATCCGTCAGCACAGCCGTCTTCCCTTCGGGATTGACGGCGGCGATGATCATTGCGCCCCGCTCTGCCCGGAGGCTGTCCCATCCGATGTTGAGCATTTGAATGGACAGTGAACCATCGTGCACGGATATATCCCGGAATCGCCAGTGGGGGATCGTGCCGGTCAGTTTCAGATCATCTCCGAGTCGAACGGCATCACGCGGCAAGACAGCGCGAATGATATCAAGACTTCCGACGTCCAGGTCCGGGATTTTATTTCCGGCCTTGGAGGGTGCACCGGTAAACCGTTCGAACCGGAAGACAGGATCCTCGAGCCGCATGCTGTCCACGACCGGCTTTTCGGCCAGGAAGGAGCCCAGGTCTGCCTTCACCTTTAGTCGGGGCACGAGGGCCTGGATCCTTCGGTCACCCATCGGAAAGTACAGTTCAATATCATCCAGGGTAGACCACCGGCCATCTTCCATTGAATATCTTCCGATGCGGCTGCGGGAGCGGGAGAGTTCGAGGCGCAGGTCACGGCCTTTGAGGGCGATGTCCCGGATGTCGGGCCTTCCTTCGGCTCCGATGTCAACGGATCCGGTCTGTAGCTGGTCCACGGTGGTGGTCATGCTGGTCTCACCGGTGGAGATGTCGAGGGTGGTGTTGCTGCCGCGGGTGGCCTGCCATCCGATGAGCAGGGGCTTGCTTCGATCCGCATTCCGTGGGCGTTTCCGGGTGCGGTCCATGCGGATGTCGGCCTTCGTCCATGAGACGGTACTGGCCTTGAAACGGTTGTCTGGCGTGCGTTCCGGGTTATCGATGACGAGGCCGCCAGCTGTGATCACCAGCGGGTCGTTCAGATCACGATAGGAAGCCTCTTGCAGCGACAGTTGTTGACGAGACCGGTTGTAGTGACCTTCCAGCAGGGAGATGCGTTCGATCCCGTTGAAGAGCATGCCGTCGGAGAAGGAGAATCCATTGAGCGAGCCGATCAGATCAGTCGGATTGCTGGAGGACAGAAATGCGTGGATATCGACGCCGGAGTTGAATCCGTTCAGGTCGAGGCTTGCGCCATTGTCTGTCTGGACCGATACGGATCCGTTGCGGATCAGCAGGGAATCCATCTCGAGGGTCTTCCGAAATCCGTTCAGTGCGGCATAGAAGGCGCCCTTGTTTTTTTTCCGGCCGGCATCCGGGGCGAGAGTCTCCAGCTTGATGGAAGGCGCTACCAGCGTGGCTTTCAGGGCCTGGATCCGGTTGTCGAAGATCAGTGCCGGCCAGTAGATGCCTTGCAATTCAAAGGCCTTCATCCGTATTTCCTTCCAGGCGGAGCCTGTATTTTTTGCGGTGGATCGAACGGCGAATCGGCCGAGGGAAACGGTGCGGTCACGCAGTTGGACGCTGTCGAAGCGGATGGAGTAGAGACTATCAGATGAGTATCCAATATAGTTGCGGATCTCGAAGTCGAATCGTCCGATCCTCAGCGGGGCCTGGGGTGGGATGATGAGTTCGTCGATCGTGAAATTGCTTCCGGAGGTCTGGTATCTGCTTTTGCGTCCATTGCGGGTGGTGGATATGTCGATCCCTGCTTCTTTTACCCTGATGTGACCGATCTCGAGGTGACCTGTCATCTGCCTCACGGCATTTTCGACGGACTCTTGCAGTTTGCGTCTTCCGGCAGGCGTGGCGGTCTCTGTCTTGTTGTTGACATCAAACGCTAGTCGGATATCGGGACTGAGGCAGGTCAGGCTGTCGGCCTTCAACATGTTTTCCCGGGCGAGGCGGGCGAGGTCGAGGTTGCGGAAGAGCAGGGTATCGAATTGGAGGTCGAAACGCACGGTGGATGCGGCGTCCCGTTGGTCGGTCAATCGGCAGGAATCCAGCGAGATCAGGTTGTCGCGGGTATCGAGTCTGAAGCTTCGAAAGCTGAGGGCATGTCGGCCGTCGGGCAGTGGTATGGACTGCTTTCCGGTTTCTACCAGGAGCCGGTCGCTGTGCATGAAGCGGTTTTCATCCGATCCTTTCGGGATGCGGAGACCTTCCAAACGCAGACTGATCGCTGCAATTTCCACCGGTGCGATGCTGTCGTAAGAGTTATCGAGCAGGAAGTTTCCATTCTTCACCTGAAATGTCAGAATGCTCAGGTTTTTAAGGGACTTTTCGAGTAAGTTGTAGATGCGGCCAAGTTCTTCGGGGAGAGAGATGCCGAGGCGGCGGGAAGAACGGAATGTTCTCAAGATGCCGATCTGAGGGTCTTCTATGAGGATGGAGTCCACGATCAACCGGCGTTCCCTGATGATCTGGAAGATGGGGCCCATGGAGCATTCGATCTTCCGGGCGGTGATACTATACGATT
The DNA here is from genome assembly GCA_903959965.1 of uncultured bacterium. Taxonomy (GTDB): domain Bacteria; phylum Bacteroidota; class Bacteroidia; order Chitinophagales; family Chitinophagaceae; genus Pollutibacter. The sequence goes on along the minus strand of CAJBZC010000509.1, from coordinate 5,873 downwards.
TATCCTGTGGGTTTCGGGTAATGAAGGTATTATCGGAAAGGGTCAGCCGGTGTGTTTTGAATCGATAGGAGACCCGTTGAGTACGCAGGTCTATTGCACCGTTCGATTCCTCGAGCAGAAATTGACGGACCAATTCCTCCGCATGTCTGATGAACCACAGGTACGCCCCGCCGGCGGATAGGGCCAGCAGGAGCATGATGACGGTCGATATCTTGACAGCAAGTTTCAATATCGTTTGTTGTGATCTATAGGGAGGGTTACCCCACTTTTGGAGAGTTCCTAACTCTTGGAGAGCTGCCCACGCTTGGAGAGTTGCCCACTCTTGGAGAGTTCCTAACTCTTGGAGAGTTGCCGACTCTTGGAGGGTTACATCACCTATTCATCAACTCACCCCCGAACCCGGTTCAATCACATCCGACGGTGCTACAAAATGCAGCTTCCCGGCGGCGTCTTCCGCCATCAGGATCATCCCGCGGCTCTCGACACCCCGCATCTTGCGGGGTGCCAGGTTTACAACCACTACGACCTGCCTGCCTACCACCTCCTCCGGAGCGTAATGCATCGCGATACCAGATACGATCGTCCGGACTTCAAAACCCAGGTCCACTTCGAGTTTCAGGAGCTTGTCGGCCTTCGGTACCTTCTCCGCCGCAACGATCGTGCCTGTCTTGAGATCGATCTTCGCGAAATCATCGAATATGATCTCGTCCTTCACGGTAATGGCGGGCTTTTCAGCGGTTTCAGCGGTGATGGAACCCGCAACTGCTGCTGTCGGCTGCTCCGCCACAGGTGATGGCGCAGCCGGGGCGATCTTGCCCGCATTTAATTTATTGATCTGTGCGGCTACCTCCTCATCTTCGATCTTGCGGAACAGTAGCTCCGGTGCACGCAGCGTGTATCCCACACTGAGCAGTTTCGCCTTACCGGCATTTTCCCAGTCGAGCATCTTCTCGACGACCTTCATCATGTGCAGCAACTTCCGCGCTGTCGTCGGAAGGAACGGATTGATCAGGATCGACAGGTTGGCGCAAAGCTGCAGGCAGACATGCATGCAGTTGTCGATCAGCTGCTGATCTTCCGGTCGATCAGCCAGTGTACGGGCCAGGATCCAGGGCTCTTTCTCCTGCATGTATTTATTTCCCTTCCGGGCCAGGTCGATCACTTCAAACAGTCCTTCACGGAACCGATAGTGCTCTATGGCATCGGTAACCCGGGCGGCCGTCAGCCGGAATTCTTCCAGCATCGCACGGTCGCGGTCGTCCATCACGTCTTCATGCAGCTTCGGGACCTTCCCGCCGCAGAGCTTGTGCATCAGTACAAAAGTCCGGTTCACGAAATTCCCGAAGACAGATACGAGCTCGCTGTTATTGCGGTCCTGGAAATCCTTCCAGGTGAAATCATTATCCTTCGTCTCCGGTGCATTGGCGCAGAGAACATATCGCAGCACGTCCTCACACCCCTGGAAATCTTCCAGGTACTCATGCACCCATACGGCCCAGTTGCGGGATGTCGATACCTTCTCTCCTTCGATGTTTAAAAATTCATTTGCCGGTACATTCTCCGGCAGCACAAAACCGCCATGCGCCTTGAGCGTTGCCGGGAAGATGATGCAATGGAAGACGATGTTGTCCTTTCCGATGAAATGCACCAGCTTCGTATCCTCCTTGCACCAGTAATCTGCCCAGTTCGGTGTCAGCTCCTTAGTGGCACTAATGTAACCGATCGGCGCGTCAAACCATACGTAGAGTACCTTTCCTTCGGTATCAGGCAGTGGAACTTTGACGCCCCAGTGGCTGTCGCGCGTCATGGCCCGGGGCTGCAGCCCACTGTCGAGCCAGCTCTTGCACTGGCCGTAGACATTGTTCTTCCATTCCTTATGGCCTTCCAGGATCCACTCCTTCAGCCAGGGTTCGTAATTCTGCAAGGGGAAGTACCAGTGTTTGGTCTTCCGTTTCACCGGCACCGCATCGCTCAGGGTCGACCTCGGATCGATCAATTGTTCGGGTGAAAGGCTGCTGCCGCATTTCTCGCACTGATCGCCGTAGGCGCCTGGTTTGTGGCAAACCGGACAAGTGCCCGTGATGTATCTGTCGGCGAGGAACACTCCGGCCTGCTCATCGAAATACTGCTCGGTTTCCTTTTCCTCGAACAGCCCCTGGTCATATATCTTCTTGAAGATGCCCGCAGACGTCTCATGATGCACCGGGTTCGAGGTACGGGAATAAATATCAAAGGAGATGCCCATGCGCTCGAAGCTATCCTTGATGATCGCATGATACTTATCCACCACCTGCTGGGGTGTGATGCCCTCTTTCATGGCCCGAATGGTGATAGGCACGCCGTGTTCATCGCTGCCGCATACGAATTTGATGTCACGCTTCTGAGCCCGCTGGTAGCGGACGTATATATCCGCCGGGAGGTAGCAACCGGCGAGGTGACCGATATGCACGGGACCGTTGGCATATGGCAGCGCGGCCGTCACGAGTATGCGCCTGAATTTTTCTTCCATGTCGATCGACTTGTGGGTGATGAGGTCCGAACCGGACATCCCTGCAAAGGTACCTCAATACGCCATCCCCTCAAAAATCAGGGCTGCCCGATTCAGGGTAAAAGACATCGGTAGATGGAAAATTCAAAGGTCGGACAGGGGGAAATGCTCCTTCATCCGGATGCCCTTTTCCGTGCGTTGCAGGGTACAGCACTGATGAATTGGGTCGTGCTCAAAAAAGAGAACCCAGTCGTTGTCCACCGCCTCTTCCAGGAAGCTTCGTTTTTCCGATAACGTGGTCATCGGGAACATGTCATAGGCCATCACCCAGGCCATCGGCAGATGCCAGACAGAAGGGATGAGATCGGCCATGAAGACGATGGTCCGTCCCTTATATTCAATTTGAGGAAGCATCATCGCTTCGGTATGCCCGTGCACATAACGGACACGTATACCCGAAGAAAATACGGCTGTCCCGGCATCAGGCACTGGGAGCATAGATAGTTGTCCGCTCTCTTCGATCGGCAGGATGTTTTCCTTCAGAAAGGAAGCCTTCTCCCGGTCGTTCGGCCGAACGGCCCAGTCCCAGTGCCGCGCATTGCTCCAATACCGGGCATTCGGAAAGGCCGGCAGGAGCCTGTCTCCTTCACGCATCACCGATCCTCCGCAATGGTCAAAATGCAGGTGGGTGAGGAATACATCCGTGATGTCCTGATGATGAAAACCCAGCTTGCGCAATGATCCCGCCAGGGTGTCAGGACCATGCAGGTGATAGTGTCCAAAGAATTTCGCGTCCTGCTTGTCGCCCACACCGTTGTCGACGAGTATCAGCCGGTTGCCGTCCTCGATCAGCAAACAGCGCATGGCCCAGGTGCAGAGATTGTCGGCATCCGCAGGGTTCAACCGGTTCCAGATGACTTTTGGCACTACGCCAAACATGGCGCCGCCGTCGAGTTTGAACAGTTCCGTATCAATGGAATGGAGTTTCATCATGCACCGTGTTTGCGTTCCGCCTGTTTGGTCACCAGCAGACAGACGGCGCCGATGATGAAGAAGCCCATGAGGGCGAGGACGGAGTTTCGCTGCGAACCGCCGGCCAGTTCGGTGATGAAACCGAAGCTGAACATGCCGATCACGATCGCGATCTTTTCCGTCACATCGTAAAAGCTGAAGAAGGAGGTCGTGTCCCGGGTCACCGGCATGAGTCGCGCATATGTACTCCGACTGACGGACTGTATCCCGCCCATCACGAATCCGACCACAGCGGCCAGTCCATAAAAGGCCATCACATCGCCGGGTTTGATATTGTAGCCCGCCACGCAGATCCCGACCCATAGCAGCACAGCGGCCAGCAGGGTGTTGAGGTTTCCGATCTTGCCGGCACACCAGGAAAGAAACAGTGCGCCCGGAATGGCGACGAGCTGGATCAACAGGATGGCGATGATGAGATTATCGACCGGGATCGCTAGCTCGCTCTTTCCGTAGAGGGTTGCGGCCAGCATCACCGTCTGCACGCCCATGTTGTAAAAGAAAAAGGCAGTGAGGAATCTCTTCAGTACCGGCATCATCTTTAATTGCGCCCATACTTTTTTCAATTCGATGAATCCGTTCGCCAGCAGTCCGTGGTTAGGTCTGGCAGTCGCCGGCGTTCCGTTCGGCAGGATCTTCAGCGGGATCTGCGCAAACCCAAACCACCAGATGCCGACGGCCAGGAATGAGGTGCGGAGTGCATCTCCGGCCGTTTCAATGCCGATGAAACCGAACCATTCCTTTTTAAACAACAATACGAAACAGCCCAGCTGCAGAATGACGCTGCCGATATATCCCATTGAAAATCCTCGGGCACTGAGCCGGTCGCGATCCTCGTCCGGTGCAATTTCCGGGAGATAGGAATTATAGAATACCAGGCTGCTCCAGAAGCCGATGCAGGCGATAATGACCGTGGCGATGCCGATTCCCAGATGGTCGCCATCAAACAAATACATGCTCGCACAGGCGATCGATCCAATGGTACTGAAGACACGCAGGAAGGTCTTCTTGTTGCCCTTGTAATCAGCAATCGAAGATAGGATGGGCGACATGAGTGCTACAATCAGGAAGGCAAATGCCAGCGCGTAATTATATAGGGCGGTGTTCACGAATTCCATCCCCAGGAACCTTACCTTATTGCTGCCGTCCGCCGCCTTCGTCACCTCCTCATAATAGGCGGGGAACATGGTGGAGGTGATCACCAGGTTATAGGAACTGTTGGCCCAATCGTAGAATGTCCAGGCCCGCTGAACGCGTTTGTCGGGAGATGCCATCTGCCAGTCGTTTTGGTGAGCTGTAAGATATGCAAAAAAAAGTCGATGTAAATCCGCCGAAAGGTATGCTCACTCCTACACTCAGGAAGGGATATAACCCGCCAGGATCAGTCCGATCATCAGTGTGCCGGCGATGATCCGGTACCAGCCGAAAATCCGGAAGCCGTTTTTCTGCAGGTAGGTTATAAAAAGTTTGATGGCCATCAGTGCGACTATAAAAGCTACGACGCTACCCACCAACAGGGTTTGCAGGTTGTCGGTGTTCATCACTTCCGGATATTCCTGGTACACGTCCAGCAGTGATTTGGCCGTGGCGGCCATCATCGTCGGTACTGCGAGGAAGAAGGAAAATTCCGCAGCCAGGGAGCGGGTGAGTTTCTGCTGCATCCCGCCGATGATCGTCGCCGCACTCCGGCTCAATCCGGGAAAGATGACCGCAAGAACCTGATATAATCCAATGGTAAACGCGTGGCGGTATGTCACATCCTCCTCCTTCTCCACCGCCGGACGGTTGAACCATTTGTCCACGAAAAGCAGTAGTACACCGCCGACCAGCAGGATCACAGCGATCACCAGCGGTTTGCCCAGCACCACTTCGATGTGTTTCTTGAACAGGGCGCCGAAGGCCAGGGCCGGGACGATGGCGACTCCGAGTTTGAGGTAAAAGCTGATGCGGCGGACATCTAAGAACCGCCGGGCATAGAGAACCACGACCGACAGGATGGCGCCGAATTGGATCACGATCTCGTACAGCTTGGTGAAGGGTGCCTTGTTGATGCCCATTACGGCGGAGGCCAGGGCCATGTGCCCGGTGGAGGAGACGGGTAGGAATTCAGTGATCCCCTCGATGATGGCGAGGATCACGGCCTGATATAGATCCATGATGACGGAGTTTGATGGGCGTGAAGTTGCAAATCACCGCGGCAGTATGTTCAGGAGAATTGCCTGTCAAAAAAATGCTCGATCCGTGCCGAATAATGACCGGGTCAGGTAAATTAGTCCTGCGCGGGCTTCTTCATGATGGCGTACACTTCGATCAGCAGTCCCCCAATGATGAGCAGGGGTGCCAGTGTGACGCGACG
>CAJBZC010000508.1 GCA_903959965.1 uncultured bacterium | reverse complement strand
TTCCCGGCGCAGTACTGGGACGAACAACGCATGCCTTATTCTACGATCATCTGGAGCGATGACCACGGCGCCAGCTGGAAGGGCCGCCTCCTGGGACCGAAGTCGAATACCACGGAAAGTCAGGTGGTGGAAACGACGCCGGGCACGCTCATGCTCAACATGCGCGATAACCGGGGGAAATTCCGCAGTGTATCGACCACGACTGATATGGGTGCCACCTGGAATACGCATCCGACTTCCTATAGTGCCCTGCCCGATCCGGTTTGCATGGGCAGTCTGATCAAGGCGAAGGTCAGGGTGAAAGGAGAACTGCGTGATGTCCTCTTCTTCAGCAATCCCAATACTTCCGCCGGGAGGCATCATATCACTATTCAGGCTTCGCTGGATCTTGGAGAGACCTGGCAGCCGGCCAACAAGCTGCTGGTGGACGAACGCGAATGTTTTGGGTATTCCTCATTGGTGACGGTGGGTACGGACCGTATCGGCATTCTTTACGAGGGCATCCGAGATCTTTATTTTGTAACCTATCCCGTGGACAGCATCATCAAGTAACCGTCATGACGTATTCATTGGAAGAGCTGAACAGGCTTCGAGATTTCTATCGCCGGCAGTTGTTGTCGGACACCATACCTTTCTGGTTTCCCCGTTCCTTCGATCATGAACATGGAGGATTTTTGTTGATGCGGGATGCTGACGGGTCATTGATCGATGACGACAAGGGAGTTTGGATACAGGCCCGAGCCGTATGGATGCTCGCCACGCTGTACAACACTGTGGAGCAGCGTCCCGAGTGGCTGGAAGGGGCGCGGCTGGGCATGGAATTCCTGGATAAACACTGCTTTGACACAGATGGGCGGATGTTCTTTCACATGACGCGTGATGGCCGCCCGATCCGAAAGCGGCGGTATTATTTTTCGGAGACCTTCTACGTCATAGCCGCCGCGGCCTGGTCGAAGGCGACGGGAGATATGACTGCACGTGATCGTGCCATTGCGGTCTTCGAGCGTTGTGTGGAATATGCCACTGTACCGGGATTGCTGGAGCCCAAGTTCACGGAAACTCGTCCGGCCAAGGGCATCGGGGTGCCGATGATCATGATCAATACCGCGCAGGAACTGCGTGCAAACACAGGCTATCATCGTTGCGATGAATTGATCGGTGCCTGGATCACCGAGATCGAGCGGGATTTCGTCAAGGATGATATTAAATGTGTGATGGAGCAGGTGGCGCCTGATGGCAGCATCATCGATCACATCGATGGCCGTACCCTCAATCCCGGGCATGCCATTGAAGGGGCCTGGTTCATTTTGAACGAAGCCCGTCATCGCCGGAACGATCCCCGGCTCATCGCCCTGGGTTGCCGGATGCTGGATTACATGTGGCCCCGCGGCTGGGATGAGCAATACGGAGGGATCCTTTATTTCCGGGATGTGTATGGAAAACCGGTGCAAGAATACTGGCAGGACATGAAATTCTGGTGGCCGCATAACGAGGCCATCATCGCCACACTGATGGCCTACCTGCTCACCGGCGATGAGAAATATGCCGGGTGGCATCGGATGGTGCATGATTACAGTTACGATCATTTTCATGATCGGGTACACGGTGAATGGTTCGGGTATTTGCACCGAGATGGAACCATCGCCCAGACGGCCAAGGGAAATATGTTCAAATGCACCTTCCATCTGCCACGGCAGGAGTGGCTCTGCGAAGCCTTGCTGACGGAAAAGCTGGCTACCTCGGACACCATGTATGCAGAAAATTTGATGTCATAATGAGCCTCGCATCACATCGACTCCTGCTGCTGTGTGCATTTGCATGGCTGGCGTCCTGTCAAAAGGAGTCTGCCCCCGTTACCCCGACCCCGCCGCCCGTCGTTCCCCCGCCCGTGACGGTGTTACTGAAGACGGCTGACAGCATCCAAAACTTTAGAGAACGCCTTTCCGGCAGCGCAGAAGCGACCCGGCTGGCGCAATCCTTCCCGCATTCGGATTTCGATCCGACAGGCTTCTATCTGCCTCCATTTGTTACCCTTCAATTGGAGGTTACGCCCACAGCAGGCAACCGGCTGCCCACCCTGCTGATCGGTACATATTCGAGGTACAAAGACAAGTGGAATCCGACGAGTGTGAACCTCACGGCCGGTCTCAATACGATCACCGATCCCACGGGCGGCATTCTTTATATCCGTTATCATAACGCCGCCGCAGACGGAACCTGCAGGGTCCGGTTCATTTCCGGCATGAAGCCGATCCCATATTATCAACTCGGAAAGACGACGTCTTCCGAATGGATCGCGATGGTCGAACAACTGAATGTGCCGGATGTGCAACTTGTTGGAGAACGTTGCATGATCACCTTTGGATTGCAAAATGCGCGTGCCTCGAAGACGGAAGATATGGAGGCCCTGGTACGAAAGGTCGACCGCGTGATCCGCGTGGAAGACAGCATCAGCGGGCAGTTTGGCACAGATCCGCTGGATCAGCCCAATGTGCACCGCATCCTGCTGACGGAATCCGACCATCCGGATTACTACATGGCGGCGACCTTCTACCGGACCTGGTATCGCAGTAGCGATGCGGTGTCTGCTATTTTGAAGGCGTCTAATCTGACCTGGGGGCCCTGGCATGAGCTGGGCCACATGCACCAGCAGGGGAGCTGGACCTGGAGCGAACTTACGGAAGTGACAGTGAACATTTACAGCATCGCCGTGGAGAAGGCGCTTGGGGTCAGTCCCACCCGTCTGACCTCGCAGGGGGAGTGGACAAACGCCGCCAATTATCTGGCCAAACCCTTGTCTGAAAAGGATTTCAATGCATCTTCGGTGAGTGTCTGGATACGTTTATGCATGTTTCAGCAACTGAAGCTGGCCTATGGCGATGCTTTCTATCATCAATTGCATCGACTGGCCAGACGCGACATCAATCGACCCAATACGACGGATACCCGCATGCGCTGGTTCATGGTCAATGCCTCCCGGGCTTCAGGTCGCAACCTGTCCGGATTTTTCAAGGCCTGGGGATTGAAGTTATCTTCCTCGACACTGACAGATGCCGCTCATGCAGAAGTGGAGGCGCTCGGTCTGCCGACACCGTCAGCCGATATCACGCTATTGAAGGATTGACGTTCTGATGCGTGGATCCGATACTGGCTGGCAGCATCCAGTCAAATGCATAATCAGTTTCCCGGAACGGGGTGGGCGTATTTGACTGACCGGTTGATAAAAATCAAGAAATCTTCGGGCCATCTTTGGTAAGTTCGGGGTATGATGAACCGAAAGCAATTTCTCCGTAATGCATTGGTGGCGGGAGGTGCCCTGACGCTGCCCGAACTCCCCGCTTTTGGACAGGGAGATCGTGACCGGCTGCGCATCGCGCTGATCGGAACGGGTCTCCGGGGACAGGTGCACCTGCGGCAACTGCTCCGGCGAAAGGACGTCGAAGTGATCGCGATCTGCGATATCGATGAAAAGATGCTGGCCCGGACCAGGGAGATCCTGTCAAAGTCGACAACCCAGAAACCTCGTGAATATGTATCTGGTCCGGAGGCCTGGCGCGACCTGCTGGCGAAGGAACGCCCGGATGCCGTGGTCATTTCCACTCCATGGGAATGGCACACGCCCATGATCATCGGATCGCTGGAGGCGGGTGTGAAGTATGTCGGCACGGAAGTGGTGCTGGGCATCACGCTGGCCGATCACTGGAAGGTGGTGCGGGCGGCGGAACGATATGCCGGTCATGTGATGATGCTCGAGAATGTTTGCTACCGCCGGGATGTAATGGCGGTGCTGAATATGGTTCGGCAGGGATTATTCGGTGAACTCGTACATCTTCAGGGTGGTTATCAGCATGATCTGCGTCCGGTGAAATTCAATGATGGTAAGGCGGTGCGCGGACCCGGCGTTGAATTTGGGGATCAAGCATTTTCGGAGGCACGCTGGCGGACGCAGCATTCCGTCACGCGTAACG
>CAJBZC010000507.1 GCA_903959965.1 uncultured bacterium | reverse complement strand
CCCATGGAAGCCATTGGCGCCGGCGATATACCCCATAATAAACCACTGAGCTTATCTCCCCGAACTACATACGGATCGACTCCATCCGGAAACTGGTGATGGATGGCCATCTGCACACCATTATAGGTTTCTCCGTAAGTGTCATTCGACTCACGACCTACTGTAAAAGAGACACCCGCCATGGCCATGAGATCCCCTTCGTAGGTGCAATCCAGGAACATGCTTGCCCGAATGGTGGATCGGGTCTGCGGCCCAGGATCGAGTGCGGATTCGGTTTGCAGGGACTTGATCACCGTGCCTTCTTTCCGTACAGACACCAGTTGACGATTATACGCGATCCTGATCCCGGCCTTTGTAAGATACTGATCGAATACGGTACGGGCAGCCTTTGGCTCGAAGACCCATTGCTCAAATCTCCCATAATGGGTTCCCAGCCTTCTGTAAAAATCACGGGCCAAGCCTGAGATCACGTATTTATTGCCGATATCCGTAAATCCGAGCCCCCCGGTGGAAAGTCCTCCCGCATGCCCATCCGGATGGATCAATGCCACCGACTTACCATTCATAGAAGCAGTATAAGCAGCCATGATGCCGGCAGACGTAGCGCCATAGATACACACATCCACAGCTATATCCCGACTAAATTCAGATGGGGAGCGTTGGGCCCTGACCTGAAAAGCAACACATAGCAAAAGTAAACTGGCACCTGAGGTACGAAGAAATTGAAGATGAGTCACATGCATATAGATACTTTTTTACCATTCACACCGGGGCTTTTTTTATCGGGAAGTTACATTGAAAAATTGCACAAATAGCCTCGTCGATCATGTCTTTGGTTAATCCAATTCGAACATGTACGAATAAAAAAAATCCCCCTGACTGTTAGGGGGATCAAGATCTATACGGATGATTTATCAACTCCAGAGACTGGGTGGATACACACCGCTGTCCACCAGTTCCGTAACACTTCTTTTCACTTCCGGTGCATCCTCCTTATAGGTTACCCCAAACCATGATGATTCGGTTGGGATGACCCGGATAACACCGCCACCATCGCGAATGAAACGATCAGCAACGATGGGGATGAAGAATTCCGATTTCGGCTCTTCCCGACGGGCGGCCAGGAAATCCGAGAAGAGAGTTTCCGCGTATGGGAAATAAGAAGGGTGGAAACACCAGAAATTCATTGATACCTGTGCATCCACAGAGAGGGTCCGGGGCTGCTGGTCGTCATCACAGACGATCTCGCTGTTGCTGGTGTGGATATTCAATCGCTCTGCAATGCCGCTGAGGTTACCCACTCCATCCACTTCACAAACGCCACGGTTGACGGTTCCGTTATCCGACAGGGTCTTGACCAGGCTGTAACCGATAATTGAAAAGGTCTTTTCATCACAGGCCTCTGTCAGAAATCCATGTGCCTTTTCGAAGGCATCGCGGCCATAAAAATCATCCGCGTTGATGACCGCAAAAGGTTCACGAACAGCGTCTTTGGCACAGAGTACGGCATGCGCGGTCCCCCAGGGTTTGGTGCGATCTGCAGGCACAGCATGTTCTCCCACGAATGCGCCCAGTTCCTGATAGACATAATCGATCTCGATCCGACCTTGCAGGCGAGGTTCGAAAATGGCTTTGAAATTGTCTGCGAAATCCTTGCGGATGATGAACACTACTTTACCGAAACCGGCGCGTAT
>CAJBZC010000506.1 GCA_903959965.1 uncultured bacterium | reverse complement strand
CTGGCTCGTTATCAGGGATGCCCTGTACCTGACACGGATAAGGACGGAATCAATGATGAAACCGACAAGTGCCCGACTGTGGCTGGTATTGCTGAAAATTTCGGTTGCCCCCGTATCGAGTTCAATCCAAACTACGTCCAGTTCCTCAAAGGGAGTGGGATCCTGGCAAAGGCTGCCCAGTCGGAACTTGATAAATTGGTGAATGCCCTGATCAACGATCATCCCCAGGTCAACATCACCATCGAAGGACATACGGATGATACCGGAAGTGATGAATTCAACCAGAAGTTGTCTGAAAAGCGTGCAGCATCCGTAAAGAGCTACCTGGTGTCAAAAAAGGTCGCAGGTGAAAGGATCAGTACCATCGGGTACGGCAAATCCAAACCACTTTCAGATAATACAACAGCGGAGGGTAAGGCCATGAATCGTCGGGTGGAATTCAAAGTCTCTCAATAATATTTCACTGTTTAGCATGCGAAAGCCGGATGTGATCACATCCGGCTTTCGCGTTTTTCCGGGTGAATGATCATTGCTAACAATTGTTAGTTTTTCGGATTCCGATTTATCTTTATGCCAGAAAAATTTCATGCTATGGATTTCAGGTTGACCGAAGAACATCTGATGATCAGAGATGCTGCCCGTGAGTTTGCCCGACAGGATTGTCTGCCCGGTGTGATTGAACGTGACGAACATCAGCGTTTTGCATACGAACAAATCATGAAGTTGGGAACCCTCGGCTTCATGGGGATGATGACAGATCCCGCCTATGGAGGTTCCGGGCTTGATACCATCAGTTATGTGCTTGCCATGGAGGAGATCAGCAAGATCGATTCAAGTGTGAGTGTATGTATGAGTGTGAACAACAGCCTGGTCAACTGGGGACTGGAAGCCTATGGGACCGAGGAGCAGAAAATGCGTTTTCTCGAACCGCTGGCCAGGGGTCAGCAGGATGGGCGGCTATACATCGGGGCTTTTCTGCTCAGTGAGCCAGAAGCGGGGAGCGATGCTAGTGCGCAGCGCACCACTGCGATAGACATGGGGGATCATTATCTCCTGAACGGAACAAAGAATTGGATCACCAATGGTTCATCCGCATCGGTGTACCTGGTCATGGCACAGACAGATTCCGGAAAAGGAAGCCGGGGCATCAATGTCTTAATTGTGGAAAAAGACAGTCCCGGTATCACCGTCGGGGTTAAGGAGAATAAAATGGGTATTCGCGGAAGTGATACGCACAGCATTTCCTTTCAGGATGTTCGCGTGCCCAAGTCCCATCGAATTGGAGAAGATGGGTTCGGATTCAATTTCGCGATGAAAACCCTTGCGGGCGGAAGAATTGGTATCGCAGCCCAGGCTCTGGGCATTGCCGGCGGGGCTTATGAGCTCTGCCTGGCCTATGCCAAAGAAAGAAAGGCCTTTGGCAAATCCATCGCAGAACATCAGGCGGTTCAATTCAAATTGGCGGATATGGCCACGCGCATCGAGGCGTCTCGTTTATTATGCCTGAAGGCCGCATGGGAAAAGGACCATCAGATGGATTATTCTACCAGTTCATCCATGGCCAAGGTGTTCGCCTCCGAAACTGCGATGTGGGTAACTACTGAGGCCGTTCAAATACATGGAGGCTATGGTTATGTAAAGGAATATCATGTCGAGCGACTGATGAGGGATGCCAAGATCACACAGATCTACGAAGGCACCAGTGAAATACAACGGCTGGTGATCGGTCGATCAATACTTAAGTGATCTGCATAATGCGTAACATTGCCCTCCAAAAAGAATTCCGGACATGGTAGACACAAAAGCCTATAATCTCATATCCGCCCGGTTGAGTGCCCGGCATGTAAGTTTGGTGGCCGTCTCCAAGACAAAACCCACGGAAGATATCCAGGCACTCTATGCGCTTGGGCAACGGGATTTCGGAGAGAACTACGTCCAGGAACTCGTAACCAAACAACCGCAACTTCCGTCGGATATTCGCTGGCATTTCATTGGACACCTGCAGCGCAATAAGGTAAGATTTATAGTTCCGTTCGTTCATCTCATTCACGGGATCGATAGTCAGCGTCTGCTGGTCACCTTGGATAAGGAAGCCGCTCGGGCAGGTCGTCGGATCGACTGTCTGCTACAGGTGCATATCGCCTCCGAGGAAACAAAATTCGGAATGGATATAAACGAAATAAACGATCTGATGAATTCCACCCATGGCGGGAAGTCGCTGCCCAATGTTCGGGTCCGTGGCCTGATGGGCATGGCATCTTTCAGCGATGATACTGAGTTGGTGCGTCGAGAATTCAGGTCATTGAAGTCCCTCTTCGATACGGTCAAAGCCTCTTTTTTTTCCGGTGATGAAGATTTTTCTGTCCTGTCTATGGGCATGAGTGCCGATCATGAAACTGCGATACAGGAAGGAAGCAACATGGTGCGCATCGGTAGTCTGCTGTTTGGTGCCCGATGAGTTGATGGCGGTGCAGTGAGCCATTGGATTTTTATTTATTTCAACGGGTATCAAGTCTCTTATTTATGTCCGCATAGCAAGAATCGCTTACATTTTTATCGTACCCAAATGAAAGCGAATATGTCCAATCGATTGACGATCCTGCTGATCGTCCTCCTGCCTGTTATTCCTCTGTTTGGTCAGATGCCCCGTCAAATCACTTGCGCCAGCGTTGCGCTACGTTGTCTGCCGGTTTTTTCTTTTTGCGCTGTGTTGCACCACTCCGCGCGTCCTGATTCACCCTGCGCCATTATCCAGCCATCCGCAGGAAGGACGGAATTTGTTACCTTTGCGCTCTTTAAGCACATTACACATCCCCAAAACCCTGTCCGAACATGTTAGCAGCCCGGAATATCACCCTCGCCTATGGTAAACGCGTGCTCTTTGATGAAGTAAATATTAATTTCATCAAAGGGAACTGTTATGGCGTCATTGGTGCCAACGGAGCGGGCAAGAGTACGTTCCTGAAGATCCTCAGCGGTGAGATCGAACCCAACAAGGGCACCGTAGAGATCAGCCCCGGTGAGCGGATGGCAGTGTTGAAGCAGAACCAGTTCGAGTTCGATGAAATGACGGTGCTGAATACCGTGCTCATGGGCCACCGCAAGATGTGGGACGTGATGTTGGAGCGCGAAAAGATTTATGCACTGGAAGACTTTACGGAGGAGGACGGCATTCGTGCCGGTGAGCTGGAGGCGGAGTTCGGAGAAATGGGCGGCTACACGGCGGAAAGCGATGCGGCCAGTCTGTTGAGCGACCTGGGCATGGAGGAGCAATACCACGGAAGTCTGATGAAGGATATCCCTTCCACGCTAAAAGTGCGGGTGTTGCTCGCACAGGCGCTATTTGGCAATCCGGACATCCTGTTGCTCGATGAACCTACCAACGGCCTGGACATCGAAACCATCGGGTGGCTGGAGAATTTCCTGGCGGAATATGAGAACATCGTACTGGTGGTTAGTCACGACCGTCACTTTCTCGATGCCGTTTGCACCCATGTGGCCGACGTCGACCGTCAGAAAATCAAGGTGTTCACCGGAAACTACACTTTCTGGTATGAATCCTCCCAGCTCATGGCGCGCCAGTTGAACGATAAAAATAAAAAGGTGGAGGACAAGCGTCAGGCGCTGATGGACTTCATCGCCCGTTTCAGTGCCAACGCCTCGAAATCACGTCAGGCCACCGCCCGGAAAAAGGCCCTTGAAAAACTGACCATCGAACAGATCGAACCTTCCAACCGTAAATATCCGGGCATCATTTTCCAGCCGCTGCGTGAGGTGGGTAACCAGATCCTCAATGTGGAAGGACTGCGGAAGTCGGTTGACGGCCGGGTTCTTTTTGATAAGGTCACTTTCAGCCTCAACAAGGGGGAGAAGATTGCCCTTGTGAGCAGGGACCCGCTGGCTGTCACATCCTTCTTCGAAATCATCAATGGAGAACAAGCCGTCGAAGCCGGAAAGTTTGAATGGGGCACGACCATCACCAAGGCTTATCTGCCTTTGGAAAACAATGAATTCTTCAAGGAAGGACTTAGCCTGCTGGAATGGCTGAGGCAGTTTGTGCCGCCGCATGTAACGGATGCCGACGAGCCCTTCCTGCGGGGCTTTCTGGGTAAGATGCTCTTCAGTGGTGATGATATCCAGAAAAAAACAAATGTATTGAGTGGGGGTGAAAAGGTCCGTTGCATGATCAGTCGAATGATGCTGCAGAATCCGAATCTCGTCCTCCTGGATCAGCCTACCAACCACCTCGACCTGGAAAGTATCCAGAGTTTCAACGAAGGCTGCATGAACTTCCCCGGTATCGTTCTGCTGACTTCACATGACCACACCTTCATGCAGACCGTGGCCAACCGTATCATCGAGCTGACGCCTTCCGGCATCATCGACCGGTTGATGACCTTTGATGAGTATCTGGAGGATGCACGGGTCAGGGAACTCCGAAATGAGATGTATCGGGGATGATCGTGATTCACTCCAAACCGCTTCATGACGCCATCATATGACCGGCAAGTCATGGACGACCACCCGTCAGTTACATGATATGGATCATGTGACTGACGGGTTTTCTTTTTGAAGGCGGTGAATAACTTGCATGGCCTATGATAAATGGATTACATCAGGCATTTCGGTACACCACCTGATGACAAGCAACCGGTAAACTATATTGACATATGGAAATGCACCGTTCCTCTTCCACTTCGATCCTGACCGACTTTCACACTGACATGAACGGCCT
>CAJBZC010000505.1 GCA_903959965.1 uncultured bacterium | reverse complement strand
TTCAAGACCACCCTCGGAGACCTTAGCGACCGGGAGAAACTACGCAACGGAATCAGTCGCGGTGCCCTCTGGCTGACGACCGAGCAAAAGATCCTGAGTTCCGAGGGCCTGCCCTGGCCGACAGAGACCAAGCGCTCGATTCCTTTATATATGAGCGGGGTAGGGGATCAGACACTCATCGTGCGCGTCGATCCGCGGGGTATGCGTGACCGTTATGTGCAGGCCTGGCTGAAGGACAATGTCCTCAGGCGCCAAATAGAAATAAATATGAATGCCCCAACCGACTACGACTTCATCGGCACGGGCAGCGCATCGTGGGACTCCACGCGCTTCGAGATCGTGTATGTCGAAGCTGGTCGTCCGTCAACCGGTGTCACCCTCGAGCCGGATGATGCGGCGGAGCAGCCCAGCGTGAAACTCTACCCGAACCCATCTAAGTCATCAGATGTGAAACTCTCGCTGCGTGCAATGCCCCCAGGTGCATACTCCGTGCAGGTCCTCGATATGACGGGCCGGCTGGTGGCAACTACATCATTGCAGCATCGTTCGGTGAATGGTGAATATCTTATCCTGGAAGGGCGTCTCCTTTCTCCTGGAACTTATATCATCAGATTAACTGATCAAAACAAACAACCCAAAGAAACGCTCCGCCTGGTGGTGGAGTAGGAGAATTGGAGCGCAGAGAAAGGAGGACGCGGAGATCCGCAGAGCCTTTTCTCTGCGTTCCTCCTTTTCTCTTTTCTCTGCGCTGGACGCTCAACCCCAAAACTTCTCAACTTCGTTTCCTCGCGGTGAATGCCTTTACCGCAAAGCCCCAAAGGAAAAGCCCGTCATTCCGGCCGCTTATGCTGCTCAATGAACTCCCCCGGCGAGCAGCCCACCTGTTCGGTGAAGATCCGGTAGAAGGCCGATCGCGAAGCGAAGCCGCATGATCCTCCGATCGCTTCGAGGGTGGATGTCTCCAGATCGGCTTCCAACAGACACTTTTTTACTTCTTTGATCCGGTATTCCATGCGGAGTACGACGAATTTCTTTTTCAGGACATTATTGAAGCAATAATACAGATGGTGTCTGGGCACATCGAGCTTCTCCGCCAGTTCTTCGATGGAGAAGTTCTGACGCAGATAGGGTTTCTCCCGATCCATGTAGTCGATGACGCGTTGGCCAAGCTCTATAAATGGGTCTTCCCCTCTACTGCCGGAGCTTTCAGTCGTTGCAGCTGACGCAGCGGGAGTGGGTGGAATCGCCTCGGATGATGGGGTAACGTCTGATATCTCCAATGCGGGCGTGGGTGGTAAAAGGGAGGGTGTGTCCCGTAAGCGCGGAATTCCGTAAAGGATCTCAGGAAAAATGAGTACCAGAGAGGGGATGCAGGTGATAGTGACCCCCATGGCATACAGGGCCGGGTAATAGATCGGCATGTCCCTTGCCAGCGATGGCTTGTCAAAGTAGATGTTTACGCCGATCATTAAATAAAGTGCGTCGAGCAATACAAAGACCGATACGGCGATCAGCCATTTATGGATGATCCCCCTTTGTGCCTGCGGCCTGTTGACATCTGTTGTCCTGCGTTTTTTGAAGCCGGCGAGCATCCACAGACAGGCCAGCGCATAGCCGATCT
Organism: uncultured bacterium; assembly: GCA_903959965.1. GTDB lineage: Bacteria > Bacteroidota > Bacteroidia > Chitinophagales > Chitinophagaceae > Pollutibacter. Next base: position 5,338 of record CAJBZC010000505.1, on the reverse strand, counting down.
GCAAGGTAAAGCGGATCTTGAGGCTCACTTCGTGCGCCATCAGCCAGTTGAAATCAACATCCTTGACGGCTGCCATATGCCGGATGAAAAGGTTCGCCACTTCGATCTTGTGAGCGAAGGGCGTAAACAAGTAGGGCAGTATCCCCACGAGGCTGACCCAAAACGGGATGGTATGCAGCAGGTCAGACTTCCGAAACTCAAATCGGTCTGTCAAAACGTTCCGGACATAAAAAAACAGACAGGCGCCGATCATGCTCCAGAGCGGGCTCGGGTTGTTGATCAGGATGGCCAGCCAAAAGGGCTCTGTGGCATTAAATGTGAGATAGTGACGGAGCTGGCTCGATCCAATCAGGATCATCAGCATGGAAAGGAACAACGCATTTCTGTTCACCTTCCAATTGAACGCGAAGACGACCAGTGCCAGCAATATACTCAACAGGGATGTCGTAAAGATCATGTCGGGCAGCTAAGGGATGAGGAGTCTGTCATGACGTTCGTTTGTTTTCCCTGCGTCCTACTCATTCCGGGCGCTGTATATCCTTCAATATCTGTATTTCGGTCAGGTCTGATGTGGCACGCCGGAAGCGCTGGTTCGTACCCGCAAATTAACGGGTTTATGTCCCATTTTCTCTAAATGGGATGTCCCATTTTTTTCATGGAGATTTTGGGACAAGGGTCGGGGGCATATTTACGGATCTTCTTGCCGGTTTTGGGCATTCGAAACCAATGAACATATCCGGCACAATCCATCTAACTCATTTCAAGCATGGAAAGATTTACGATCCGGTCAACTCACAAGCTGCTCCTTGTTGCATTGGCGTTGTTGATGTTATGCTCAAGCCGGGTAAATGCCGGTTCTTTTTCGGCCAGTGGGAGTACCCTGACACTGGACCTGGATGTCGCCAGTCAGTTGGTTACGGTGGTGGCGACCTCCACCACGTACACATTCACCCTGAGTGGTGGTGCGACCAATACATGGTCTGGTACGACCAGTAGTTCTGTATCGGTCAGCGGAGCGGAGTTGACCGTCACGGCAACGGGGATGTCGACCTTCAGCACCATCATCATCACCGATTCTCAAACCGGGAATGCCGTCACCTTCAATACGAGTGGTTCTAATGTCTATGCGGATCATATTACCATTACGCTGGACAATACCCCCGGAGCAGTGACCTTCAACGGTTCCAGCAGTTTTTCGGGATCCAATGCGTTGACTGTGACGACGTCCGGCTATATCAGTCTTGCTTCAGGCGCGAGTTTGTCTACCGTGGACGGTAGCCTTACGCTTGAGGCCAATATGCAGGCGACGTCCAGGGATTTTGCCTATTCCGGTATCATGGTGAACAACGCCACGGTTCAGATCACGGGCACTGGAGTGTTGACCTTGCGCGGAAAGGGTGGGAGTACAGGCGCCGCAGCATCCTACCTGAACAGGGGGATCGCTGTCATTAACGGGGGGCAGGTGATCGGTGGCACTACGGGGACCACCACGATCGAGGGACGGGGCTATACCGGGGTTTCCGGTAGCCTTCAGGGACAGGGCGTGCTTGTGTATTCTGCAGGTGGTGCCACCACTGTATCCAGGATCAGTTCCAATGGATCCAATGTGTCCTTGACAGGGTATGGATCCAACAACACGAGTGCGGGCAGCAGTAGTGAGGTCAATGCCGGGGTCGTGCTGGGGGGACCATCAATGATTGCAGATACTCAGGGAGGGATCATATCCGCCGGAGGAAGCGGAACGGTCACGATCACGGGATATGGTGGAACGACGGCTAACCCGACAGCAACTAGATATACCAATTCTTTTGGGGTGTACATGGCAGGTTCTGCCACATCCATCACATCCGGCGGCGGGGCGGTGAGCGTTACCGGAACAGCAGGCGGTCCAGAGTCTCTGTCAGATTACAATCATGGAGTAATGGTTTCTTCAGGAAACATATCAGCGGGTACCAATGGTAATGTCACGGTTACGGGCACTGGTGGTCCCGGACAAACAAATGCTATAAATGGTAATTGTGGTGTATACGTTACTGGGGCTACTGCATACATCAAGGCAGGAGTGGGGACAGGTATTACATTGGTAAGCGGTTATGGTGGAGGACAACAGATTAGTTCGAATTCCAATGTTGGTGTTTATAATACCACCGGCTCGGTCATTGGATCCAACGGAAGCGGTAATGTCACCGTCATGGGTTATGGAGGGGGATTGAATAGTAGCGAATCAGGTAACCGAGGTGTAATAGTCATGGAGGGGGCAGCCATTTCATCCAACGGAGGAAATGTAAGGGTAGAGGGAACAGGAGGAGGAGGCCCCACCGCTTCTACCAACACGGGTATTGCTATGTCAACTGGAGGTGTCATTACGGCAGGTGGCAGCGGTACGGTGACGCTCATCGGCACCGGCGGGAACATGAATGGAACATCCGGTAATTCCAACTCTGGGGTTTGGATATCTTCTGGTGCATATATAACATCATCCGGAGGCGACGTGACGGTCACGGGTTATGGCGGGGGCGGATCTTCAGGCTCCCCGAGTGCCAGTTCCGGTACCACCAATTATGGCGTCCACCTTCAAACTGGCGGGAATGTCACGGCAGGTGGAACCGGTACTGTTCGGGTCAGCGGTATCGGTGGTAACACCTCCACGGGTGCTACAGGTGGTAGCAACAGGGGGGTGTTTGTGGATGTATTTTCTGCCAAGTCGTCAACTGAGTTATATTCCACTCAGATCACCTCAGGTGGCGGCAACATCAACATCAGCGGCACCGGGGGGGGTAAAGGATCGGGAGGCGGCAACAACGGGGTATGGATAAAAGGCATGGTGAAGCCGACGGGATCAGGAACGGTGAATATCACCGGAACAGGCGGTGCCGCAACAGGGGCTAATAACTGGGGTGTTGCGATCGATGGAGCGCCTACCGTTAATTTAACCATCTACCCCGCAACAGTTACCTCTGAAGGCGGAAATATAACCATCACAGGTACAGGAGGCGGTGCTGGTACGAGCGGTACAAATTATGGAGTGTACCTGAATGCCGGCGGTAAGATCGCCCCATCCGGATCCGGAACGGTGACGGTGAATGGAACGGGAGGTACTACGACCGGAAACGCAAACTATGGAGTGTACGTGACTGGGGGTACTTCACCGAATCAATCCAAGATCACCTCAGGTGGCGGTAATGTGAGTGTGACAGGAACAGGTCCCTCACAATCATCAGGGACTTTGCAGTATGGAGTGATTGTGCTCAACGCCATCATTTCCTCCGGTGTCAATGGAAACGTATCGGTAACGGGCACGGGAGGTAAGGGAGATGTGGGTACGTCCAGTAATGGGCATTTGGGTGTTATGGTATCCGGCTCAACTGCGTCGATCACCTCAGGCGGGTCAGGCACTGTGACGGTTACTGGCACTGGAGGTGGAGATGGTGTGAGGTCCCTTAATATTGGTGTGGTGCTGCTTGGAGGTGGTACGATCAGCTCCGGCGGAGCTGGTACGGTGACGGTCAACGGTAACGGAGGGACGGTTGCCACGGGTGCCGGACAACATGGCGTCTGGGTAACCGGGTCGGGATCTAAAATCACGTCCGGTGGCGGTGACGTCAATATCAATGCCACGGAGGGTAATTCTTCTACGAGCTATGCCATTGCGCTGGCATCATCAGGGACCATCACCACCGCTACCATCGGAGGGAACATCACAATAAAAGGTAACAGTTTTAATACGGAAGCAGGTTGTCTTGTTTCCGCACCGGCTGATAGATCGGTTACGTTCATCCCGCTGACCAGCAGCACGGAAGTACAGTTCACTTCGGCAGCCGACGAAAAAGGTAAGATCTACTTGAGTACGACGGATCTGGCCACGGTCACCGCAGGTGATATTTATATCGGCAATGCAAGTACCGGACTTGTTACGGTCAATGAGGCGGTGACGCCTCCTTCGGGTTCAAATCTCACACTTGCCGGATCGGGATTGAGTCCCAAATTGAGCGGAACAGAGATCACCATGTCGGCCGGCAAGACGCTGAGCGTCTCCGGAATTCCATCTGTCAACATAGATATTTCGGGGACGACGGTCAACACACTATATGATCAGTTGAAAGTGGTAGCCGATCTGACGTTGACCGGGAAAACGCTGACCCTGAGCGGGGCATACACTCCGATCGTAGGGGATGTCTTCACCATTGTGGAGGCGACCAGTATCAGCGGAATCTTCTCCGGGCTGGCAAACGGCGCATCCATCACTTTCAATGGGAAACAACTCATCGTCAATTATACCGCCACGCAGGTGACGCTGACCGCAGCCTGTACCAACCCCACATCCGGGGGTACCATTGCGGCGGCGCAGAGCGGCAATAGTCCCTTCGACCCGGCGGCCTTCACCAGCAGCGTCGCTGCCACCGGCCACTCCGGTACGTTGGAATACAAATGGCAGTCCTCGACCACGAGCAGCAGCGCGGGTTTCAGTGATATCGCCTCGAGCGACGCGGCCACCTACGACGCCGGCTCACTGACACAGACGACCTGGTACAAGCGGCTGGCGCGGGTTTCGTGTCAGGCCGACTGGACGGGCGCTGTGGAGAGCAATGTGCTGGAGGTGACCGTGTCATCCATGGCCGCCGAGCCCACAGCGCAGCCGACGGCCCTCTACTTCACCCATTCCGGGTCCGGACCCTACAACGCCCTGGGGCGTTTCACGGCCTCTGCGAGCGCTACCGGCTATCTGGTGGTGCGCAGCACCTCCGGCGCCCCCACCTTCACACCGGTCGACGGCACCGGTTATTCGACCGGCAGCCAGACAGGCGGGGAGATCATGCATGCCGGATCGGCCGTGAACTTCACGGAGAACAGCGTGACGGTGGACCAGTCCTACTACTATGCCATCTATGCCTACAACGGCAGCGGCAGCAACACCAACTACCTGACCACCTCGCCTCTTTCCGGCATTGCCTTCGCCCGGAGTACGGCCAGCGGTACGCTCAGCTCATCGGGTGCATCTTCCACGCTGGGCTTCCCGGCGGCAGGCGCGACGGTGAACTTCCCCGGCGGTACCAGCGGTACGACGGTCAACGTGGCGAAGAACAACTCAGCCCCGTCCTCCAACATCCAGGTGAGCTCATCGATCCGGGGCATGAAGCCGGTCTATTTCTCGATCACCTCGAGCGCCACCTCTCCCGGAAGCTACACGCTGATCCTGGACTTCTCCAGCCTCGGCACGCTCACACCTACGCAGTGGAACAGTTACAAGATCACCAAGCGGGCCAACGCCTCATCGCCATGGGTGGACGTGACCACGCTAGGTGCAACGATCGTGAACCGCCAGACAGACGGTACCTGG
>CAJBZC010000504.1 GCA_903959965.1 uncultured bacterium | reverse complement strand
CTCTGCTGGCCGGAACTTGCAGAGATCATTGGCCGGCAGCACAAGGTCATTGCATTGGTCAGCCACCCCGGCCCTTTTGCAAAAAGGATGATGGCATTATATGGAGACGGGAGGAACCTGGATTGTATGACATCGACCCGGGCCTATCTCCAGCAATATCCTGAACAGCTACCCGGACTGGAGGATATGCATCTGGCAGAATATGCATGGGTGATCAAATGGTGCCTGGATATGAAAGCGCTTGAAAACAGCTCAGCATCCGGCAGACGCATCCAAATCCTAAGAGAAGAGGATCTGATGAACAATACCCGCGAAACCCTGAGCCAATTGCTCATTGACCTGGAATGGAACTGGAAGGGAGATATAGGCACCCATTTTCCAACCTTCTGTCGCTTTCATGATCCGGCACCCAAAAAGGCTAAGGTCGACCCATCTCCCGACATACATCATGCGAGAATCGCCCTGGATCAGCTCATCCAGTCATTCGGCATCAAGACCTATGCGCTCCACGGAACAGGTAAGGCTACAGGCCATCCACCGCTTGTTCATGAAGATTGTTGAACCTCCACCCAAATATGTCCATTCTTTATCTACATATCGGAGGTCCTAAAACCGGCAGCACATTTATTCAGTCCGTGCTCAGAACAAACCGGTCAACCCTGCTGGACTTCGGCATTCACTATCCTGCCGGTCAAGAGTATCCGGATAGCACCCCGACGTCCTGGACATCCGGAAACGGAGCGGGCATCCTTGAATCCCCCGAAGCATTTGCCAAAGCCCTGGCAGAGATCAACCATCATCCGGGATATTCAATGCTATATTCGCACGAAGTCCTGCGCAATGAAGTTTGCAAGGCGGAGAAAGTTTCCTTCATGCCGGCCATCGCCCGCGAATATGGCTTCTCGCGGATCAAAGTCCTCTTTTTTGTAAGAGATCCGATTGCGTGCACTGTGTCTGTTTGGCAACAGTTGGTAAAGTACAACGGGCTCTACGAGACCCTGGATGATCAGATCATGACTCCGACATTCATGATCAACAACTACAAGACATCACAGGAGATCCTTGAACATCTCTCGAATAATGATGCCTTCGAGTTGACCGCACTCAATTATTCCCGTTGTTCGGACAAGATGTTTGACATCGTTACGAATTGGCTGGAAGTATCCGGCACATCCCTCAGCATACCGGAAGCTGAGCGTATCAACCGTTCCCTGACCGAAGCGGAACTAACACTGCAAATGGCCATGAACAAGATACTCGGCGGTGATGCGAAGATCGTGGCCAAGGCCCTCACAGAAAACCTGACAGATATTCGTCCGGAAAAAATGGTTCCCTCCGCGGATGCACAGCAGATGCTATGGGATCGTGTTGAGCCGATGGTCATTCAGGCCAATCGTCATCTGCCGCCCGGTCATGAGATCATCTTCGACCGACAGGACCCCGTAGGTAAGGAGTCAGATAAATTCATTTTTTCTGCCGCACAAATTGAGATCATAGGAAGGGTCGTCGCCGAGGAGATCAGAAACCTTCGGTACCCGTACATTCCCCCACCCCCACCACCACCGCCTCCGCCTCCGCCGCCCCTTCTGACAAGAGCATGGATGAAAATCAAGGCCAGACTATGGAAATAAATATAAGCACGGCTGCTGCACAAAGTAAATAAAAGCATTCGTTTGAAGCTAAAATAATACATCAAATACCGATTCATTGTCACTGAAAAAAAATACAGATCAAAGAATACCAGTCATCACTTCCATGAGCATCTTCATCCATGCTTTCTGGAAGGATCGGGGGCGCATACCCGGGATGGTATGGTGGGATTTCAAGAAAAGATATCTTTCCTCGTTCATCGGCGTCGCCTGGGGTTTCATCCAACCCGCCTTGTCATTGTTGATCATTGGACTGGCCATGCGCTTCGGATTGAGGATGGGGACCCTGTCTGATGGAACGCCCTACACACCCTGGTTGATATGCGGTATGATCCCCTGGCTTTTCATCAGTGAAACATTACATGCATCGACGGGCTCATTGCTGGAATATGATTATCTGATCAAGAAGACAACCTTCAACGCATCACTGATCCCATTTGTGAAAGTATTGACTGGACTCATGGTGCATATCGTTATGGTTTCGGGCACGGGACTCTATCTATGGCTGACCGGGATCTTACCCGGCATAGGCTGGCTGCAACTCCCCTACCTGCTGATCTCCGCAACCACATTGATGAGTGCACTGGGATGGTTGCTGTCGGCCGCCAATGTATTCATTCGCGACATCGGATCCGCCCTGGGCCTGCTCATTACACTGATGTTATGGGTCACACCGATATTGTGGCCCGCAGATGTGTTAAGCCCCGGCCTTAAACCCGTTGCCTGGCTGAATCCTTTCTATCATATCACCGATGGATACCGAAAAGCTTTGCTGCATAACGAATGGATATTTTCAGATATGACGGGTACGCTCTACTTCTGGTTAGTGACGCTTACCTTGTTGTCCGCATCCATGCTGGTCTTCAGAAGATTGAATAATCATTTCGCAGATGTTATATGATGTGAATGGACATGAGACGGCTCAGGAAGCATTCGGTACTCCGGCCGCTGTTCGATTGGAAGGCGTAGGAAAAGTGTACAAACTCTACCATCGCAGACAAGACCGGTTTCTGGAAGCGATCGATGTATTGAATCGCGACAAGACGAAGTATGCCCGCAGGTTTCATGCGCTGCGAGACATCGACCTCGAAATCCGACAAGGTGAAACAGTCGGTATCGTCGGAAGCAACGGCAGTGGTAAATCCACCTTGCTGGGGATCATCGCCGGAGTCATCCAACCTTCCTTCGGCAACGTCACCACCCGCGGAAGGGTCGCATCACTGCTGGAGCTCGGAGCAGGCTTCAATCCGGAACTTACAGGCATCGAGAACATATATTTTCACGGAACCACGACGGGATTGGGTCGCGAGGAGATGGACAGGAAGCGTGAAGAGATCATCACCTTCGCGGATATTGGCGAATACATCGACCAACCGGTGAAGACCTATTCCAGCGGCATGTTTGTTCGCTTAGCCTTTGCCGTTAGTATCTGCGTAAGACCCGATATCCTGATCGTGGATGAGGCCCTGTCTGTGGGCGATATGCGTTTTCAGGCGAAGTGCATGACAGAGATCGACCGCATCCGTAAATCCGGCGCCACCGTGCTTTTTGTCGCACACGATCTCGGCGCCATCAAAAGTTTCTGTCAGCGGGCTGTCTATCTTGAAAAAGGCAGGATCAAGAACATTGGAAAGGCAACAGACATCGTCGAACACTATATGCGGGATATGAACAACGCATCCAGTGCCGAAATCAGATCCTTCATGCGCGTATCAGCGGCCATCACGACCAATGATGATCCCGGTGCGGCATCAACCCTGAATCCCGTAAAAGAATCCTGCGTATTCAAGACCTCTGAGGACTTTGATAATATGGTGGCCGCTCATCGTTACGGCATGGGTGGGGTCCGCATCAGATATGTTGAAATGACAGATGAACAGGATCAGCCCTTGTCGGATGTCCCATTCAACAGCACCGTCAACATCCGCATACACCTCGAGAGCGATTGGAACGGTCGGACGCTGGCTTACGTGCTGATCAAAAATGTCCACAAGATCCCGATCGCACAGCTCAGTTTCAGATTTGCAGGAAAAGACGTCATGCTCCTGAAAACCGGAGACAGACGTATCCTCACGTTCAACACACAACTTCCTCTTGGAGAAGGGACATATTCGCTGGAAATCACCGTTGGCAGACCCCTCGCCCCGGGCTTGCCAATGGAGGTACTGGACGGTGTCCAGGATGCATTGACCTTCAGGATGACGGGTGCTCCGGGATTTCATCAGGTCTGGACCGCCTTTTATATTCCACATACCCTGCAGATTCAAACCCCGGCGTCAGAAGCAACACCCGTAGGTGCGTCTGGCTCAACCCATGAAAATGAATCTGCCCGATGAAACAAATCAGCCAAGAGGAAATAGCCCGTCGAATCTCCATTTCCTTTGAACGGGAAAATAAGGTTTGTGAACAGATGCCCCAACCATTGCTGAGTGTCAGGATCGCGACCTACCAGCATGCGGACTTCATCCGTCAATGTATTGACAGTGTCTTGAGCCAGGAGACTGATTTCCCTTTTGAAATTGTGATCGGAGAGGATTTCAGTACAGACGGTACCAGAGAGATCGTTTTCGGTTATGCAGACCGTTATCCTGAAAAGATCCGGGTGATCACGGCCGACATGAATGTGGGGATCAAAGCCAATGGCCAGCGATTAAGGAAAGCCTGTCGGGGGAAATATATTGCACTGCTGGAGGGTGATGACCACTGGTGTGATCCGGGGAAACTCCAGAAACAGGTGGACTTTCTGGAGGCCAACCCTGATTATGCGCTCTGCTATCACGACTTCACGATGCTCGATGCTGTGACCGGTGCCACTGGGCCCTCTCCGCTTTCCGAATATGACAGAAGGGATGCCGACGCCTGGATCCTGCAAACCTGTGATATATGGATCCAAACCCTGACCATCTGCCATCGGAATGTGCTGCATGAGATGGAGCCTGAACATATGCATGTGCTGAACGGCGATAATTTCTGGATCTCGCTGCTCGGGGGCTTCGGCAAAGGAAAATGGATGGGAGATGTCATAAAACCAGGTGTTTACCGCCAGCATCCCGGAGGCATATGGACAGCGCTTGATGAACCGTCACGCATAGCCGCCCAGATGCATTCATACTTCTGGATCGCCCGCTATCATACGCGCACAGGCAATATCAATGTCGCCCGACGTTGGAAGGAAAAAGTGATGGCTTTGGCGGAGCAGGGTATACCCATACCGCAGGAACCAGGGGTTGCTAGGCCGGAACAAGTGGTTGCCCCAGAGCTCATCGTCCAGGCCGGTTCCGGAAAACCAGGCGGATGGATCAGCAGATTAGTCAACCGAAACACCTGAAGCATGATGACAATGACAAAGGAACCTGAAACGATGGGTCTATCAACGGTTGAAGCATCGGCTCCCAGGCTTCCAAATCCTTTCCCTGATGCCGGGAGCATACCTGTCACCCGCACATTCCTGCCGCCCATTGGCGAATACGAGGCATTGGTGCAGAAAGCATTTGCATCCGGCCAACTCACCAATCGGGGACCTCTGGTGCGTGAACTGGAAGAAAAACTGGCGGATAAACTGGATGTATCAGCCATCATCGCCATGTGTAACGGTACCGTCCCACTTCAGATCGCACTGCGCATGCTGGCCCGTGGAGGGGAAGTCATCACAACGCCATTCAGTTACGTCGCCACTACAGCCTCCATCGTCTGGGAACACTGTACACCTGTGTTCGCAGACATCGAACCGGAATTCCTGACCATCGATCCGGAGGAGATCGAAAAGAAGATCACCCCCAAGACTACCTGCATCCTGGCCACGCATGTTTTCGGAAATCCCTGCGATGTTATACGGATAGAAGAGATCGCCAGTCGTCACAACCTGCCCGTCATTTATGATGCCGCCCATGCCTTCGGTGTCAAATATCAGGGGAAGGGTCTGCTCTCTTACGGAGACATCAGCACCTGCAGTTTTCACGCGACCAAGATCTTCCAGACCGGGGAAGGCGGAGCTCTCGTCTGCAACCGCCCGGAACTCTTCAAGGAAGCCTTTTACCGGCACAATTTCGGACATGACGGGCCGCTGGCCTTCCAGGGGCTCGGCATCAACGGAAAGATGAGTGAATTGAATGCCGCCATGGGACTGGCCATCATGCCCTACATGGATGAACTGATCCGGAAACGCGGACATTGGTACGCAAAATATCTGAAAGAAACAGATCTTAGTGTGTGCGAACCCGTTAGTATTCGTCCAGGTACGGAGTGGAATTATGCGTATGCGCCGGTGCTCTTTCATTCAGAAGAAAGACTGCTCAAAGCGATGCATAACATGTCGGAATCAAAGATCTTGCCACGCAGATACTTCTATCCTTCATTGCATCGACTGCCCTATATGGTCTGCAATAATATGCCGGTATCAGAAGATATAAGTCGGCGCATACTTTGTCTGCCGCTGCACCATGAGCTGAATGACCTTGACTTTTCAAGGATCATGGATGCACTACATCATTTATAATCCCGCCATCAATTTCAGTCGAATCAGGGTAAATCAATTGAAATAGCCTTTTATTCATCATTATCCGCGAGATGAAATAATTTTTCAAACCGCAAAGCAAAAGGGGATGAATATCACGCAAATTCAAACCTATATACATGCATACTGGCATTCTGATTCGGGATGCTCATTTCTATTTTAACCCCACATCATGATGTGAAGATTGCTTATTACATCTTATTGTAGTTTCATGTCTTCAAAAAAACGCATCCAACGTTTTTGAATTTTCAGTATTAACTCCACATGTTAATCATCGGTGCAGGCGGCCTAGCAAAGGATTTACTCAATGTCATCACTGAGTTCAGGGATGAAGTGCCGTTTGCCTTTTACGATGACATATCGGAATCGTCAACACTTGACCTCCTGCGTTACCATCGCATCATTCGCTCGCAGGTGGAGGCTGCGGCTTACTTCCGTGCATCTGATCACAGATTCATATTGGGCATTGGTAAGCCCCACCTCAGAAAAACCATGTTTGATATATTCGAAGGACTGGGTGGTCAATTGACTTCCCTGATCAGTCCACGTGCCGTGGTCGGAAGTTTCAATTTGTTGTTAGAAGAAGGCTGCACGATCCTGCCACTATCCGTCGTGTCAAATGCAAGCCGGATTGGCAGAGGATGTCTGGTGCATCACCGAGCCGTAGTATCCCACGACTGCGATGTTGGAGAATTCTGCGAATTATCACCCGGAGCCACCCTTCTTGGCCACGTTACCATTGGAGACCTTACGCATATCGGAGCCAATGCCACCATCATTCCGGGCATTCGCATCGGCTCAGGGTGCATGATTGGTGCAGGATCGGTCGTCAACCACGACGTCCCAGACGGCAAGATCGTAGCCGGAAACCCCGCAAGAGCCATTTCCAAGATAAATAAAGATGCCTGATGGATGCATCTGTCATCATACCCGCCTTTCAGCATGCCGCATATATCCGGCAGGCGTTGGAAAGCGTGCTGGCACAACAGACATCCTATCGGTACGAAGTGCTCATCTGCGATGATGCATCAACAGACGGAACGGACAGCATCATGAGCAACCTATTGCATCAACTGGACCACCCGAAGCATGTGACCTACAGAAGAAATGACCGCAATCTGGGGATGATGGGCAACCTCCGGCAAGCGTTTGAATGGGCTTCCGGAAGGTATTTATTCTTTTGCGAAGGTGATGACTATTGGATGTCAACCGATAAAATCCACCGTCAGGTTCAACTACTGGACGATCGACCAGATATAATGCTCAGTATGCATGAGGGGGAGGTACTATGGCCTGATGGAAGCAAAACACTGGCCACGGGATTCGATCATGACAAAGTGATGTCTGTACCGGAACTGGTAGCAGACCCTTCGGTTACAGCATCCTTCGCATACAGAAAGGAACTGACAGCTCCTATGCCCTGCTGGTTCGACCATCTGCTCGCTTTCGACAGGGCACTCAAGATCACTGCCGCCGACCGGGGCGTGGTTCACTTCTCAAGTGAACTTAAAAGTGCCTATCGGAAACATCCTGGAGGCTATTGGACTGGGAAATCACATCGGAACATGATCCTCTCCAGCTGCATTAATCTAAAAATGATCGACAGGGGAACAAAAGGAAGACACAGTCAGGCCTTACGATACAGGATTCAGTCCAGAATGAATGGATTGCGCAAACAATTAACCCCGGTTGATAGGATCAGACTGGAAATGGAATGGCTCTGGAAGACATTAAGAATATGATGAAAATCATGCTGTCATCGCTTATAAAAACTGACCGGAAGGCAGTGCCTGAACGAATCCTGATCGTGGCGAACGAGGTGGACAGATACACACACACCTTCGTTCGGGCACACATCAGAGATCTTTCAAAAGACTCTTACGTGCTAACATATAAGCATAACCGAAAAACATTCCTACGAAACGGGAATGAAATCCCCGTTCATACCCTGAGTACCAAGCTGACCCGCATAGCATGGATGTTGCGGCATAGCAATATGGGATATGAAGACTACCTGATCGGGCATTTCATCCGCGCTCATCGCATTGGTCATGTCCTGGCAGAATTCGGGGCGGAAGGTCTCGGAATGATGGGCGGAGTTCATGTAAGTAAAAGCCGGTTCCATGTTTTCTTCCGCGGATACGACGTCTTCAAGAATCTGCCTATGGAAAGTCCCCAAAACTATTACCCCGTCCTTTTCAGCATGGCAACCACCTGCTTTTGCGTATCCCGCGAGATCCTTGAATACCTGCGGGCAAGAGGCTGCCCGCAGGAAAAACTTGTATGGGCGCCCTCTGGTGCCGACCATCGCTTTTTTGAGCATCCATTGCCCGACTGCACCGGAAAAAAATTTATCTACTACGGCCGGTTCGTTCCGAAAAAAGCGCCACATATGCTACTCCTGGCCATGCGACAGGTAGTGGACCGTCATCCGGACGCGACGTTGATAATGGCCGGGGCAGGTGATCTAAAACCACTGTGCGAGCATCTCATAAACCACCTCGGACTCTCTGCCCATGTCAGCCTGCCGGGTGCACTCAGCCAGGATGATCTGCTAAGAGAAATTAAATATTGCCGGGGCTTCGTACAACATTCCATGGTAGCAATCGACGGCGACCGGGAGGGCACACCCAACGCCGTGATGGAAGCCTCCGCGGCCGGGCTGCCGGTCATCGCTACTCGACACGGAGGCATTGTGGATGTCATCGAAGACGGCATTACGGGATACCTGGTCGATGAAGGCGACCACCAGGCCATGGCTGATAGAATGTGCCGCCTTATTGATGATACAGAGACATGCCGCAGCATGGGCCGTGCGGGCAGGGAGCGAGTAAGACAACAATTCAGCAAGGAAGTGCATAACCGAATTGTGAAATCCAGGATTTTCGGGATCAACCCGACAGGCCAAACTCCCACCCATGTCTAACCCGGTAAAAAACCGAGCCGGAAACGCTCATTATCTGAAATCACTGGCAGCAGACATGCCGGTGGTCAGGAGCCTGGGTTACAGACTCGCGCTTAGGAGTCTGGCGTCCTCCTTTCGCGACTCATGGTTCGGTTTTGCATGGCTGTTCATACAACCATTCACTACTTCAATTCTTTGG
>CAJBZC010000503.1 GCA_903959965.1 uncultured bacterium | reverse complement strand
TTTGATCTGCGAGGAATTCCTTTCTGAACAGCGGGGCGGGGTCGTCTGCATAAAAGTCTCTTTTTAGGGATGAGTTTTTCTTTGGCGCACCAATCCAAATACCTTCCCAGTCCGCCTTGTTCAAAAGCCCCATTTCCCAAGCGCCTGGCTTACTCCATGACGACATATTCCCGTGATTGTCCCGAACCCGCACATGCCAGTAGTATCTCGCTGATGATTTCAGCGCTTTGCCTTTGTACGTAACATTATGAGATTGGATGGTGTCGATCATGCCACTGTCCCACATGTCAGCCTTGTTTTTCAGCAGATGTTGAAGACTGCTGGCTACCTGTATTTGATATGCAGTCTGAACGAGGCCCCTCTGATTCCCTTTTACGATCAATGACCATCCCAGCCTTGGTGCTGCTGCATCTATCCCGATCGGATCTTCCTGATACTCGCAGTTGATGGCAGCCACATGGATCTGTGAAGTTCGATGGGTGGATCGCTTGTCTGAAATAACCCCTTCGTTTTCGGTCCGTTCGATGTCACGCTTCAACAAGGCTGTGACGGGAAAGAACATGTGTGCATGAAGCATCAACATGGCGGGGACAATAAGATTCATCATCTGGTTGTACTTTTTGTGCTGAAATCGCCATAAGGCATTGGGGGTTCAGCGGGATACATTTGTACTTACACTAATGTAACCAATTCATGGCATACATAAAGGCGGGGTATGACCTGTGATCCGTTGCTTCGCCGGCCCGTTCGATGTTTACTTCGAACGGGCCGGGAAAAATGGGGGGGTGTTCTTTTCAGTCAGATCAACGGCTGTATGGTTCGATCGCATAAAATTCGTGAGGTTTGAAAGACAGTTCATATCTCTCAAGCTTGATGCATACTCCTGAATGGTGTTGGGGGAAGTGACAAGACGAGAAAAAGAGTGCAAAGGTTGCATTCAATGATCTCGGCTACCGGCGCAGACCGCTGAACCGCCGGCTCTTATATTCATAATTTTATATCTTGTATATTCGATGCCCATTTCACTTTCATATATGATCAGCACCTATGGCAAAACTTTTCTGCATCGGGGATGTACATGGTTGTTCAAGGACGCTTTCCGATCTGTTGACACGTCTGCGTCTCGAAAAGGATGACCAAATCATATTCATCGGGGATTATATCGATCGTGGTCCTGATTCCCGGGGCGTTGTGGACCAGATCCTGGATCTTCGTGCAAGGGGCTTCCAGGTGACCACCCTGCTGGGCAACCATGAATACATGTTCATCGAGACGCTGGATCCGGAGGCGGATGTTGAATTCTGGGAGGACAGGTGCGGGGGGCTGCAGACATTGGCCAGTTTCGGGGTTGATTCATACCGGGATCTGGACCCGGCATATCGCACATTCTTCCAGGGATTGGAATTTCACGTACAGATCGACAGTCATATTTTCGTGCATGCCGGTCTGGATTTCTCTATGCCAGACTTGTTCGAAAATCGTTATGCAATGCTTTGGGCGAGAAATTCTGATGTGGATGCAAAACGACTTGGCCGAAAACGCATCGTCCACGGGCATACCCCGCAACCTCGTAATGTCACGGAACTGCAACGTCAGAGGTTAAAGACCCATCGTATTCTCAATATCGATAATGGATGCGTGTACCCGCATGTCGAAGGGCTGGGTTATCTGACGGCTTATGAAGTGACAGAGAGTATGCTGTACCATGTGCCTTGCATGGATATGGGGTGAGAGGGCTCAGGAAGATCACCTAAGCTTTTAGCCTCGCTTGAACATCCATTTGTTCATGTAATATCCTGATGATCATTATATTGTTTCCAATATCATCGATCTTATAAAATATTAAGTGAGATTGTGCTTTCAATCGATAGTAGCCTTTTAATATGTATCCAACATCTTTTCCCAGATATGGGTTCAGGGCTAGCTGTTTGATTGCTTCAATCAATTGACGATGGTATTTGTCTGCTTGTTGTTGTGACCATTTTTCCAGCGTATAAAGCCAAATATTTTCAAGGTCTGATGCAGCCTCTTGGCTTATAATGATCCCATTCACTTGGTGACATATTTGTTATGTAGCGATTGCAGAAATTGCTCACCATCAAAGTCCGAAATGAAACCCGAATTTTCTCCTTTTTCCAATGCCCTAATCAACGCTGCTTTTTTAGTTTCTTCGATCTCAAATAATCTTAAAGCAGCTCTAACCACTTCACTGGCAGAACTATATCTTCCGGTTTTAACCTGATTATCAATGAAAACATCGAAGTGGTCGCCTAGTAGAATGGATGTGTTTTTTGCCATAAATCAGCGTTTTTTTCAAAAATACCAATAATTGGTATTGGCTTTTACACGCATATTGTTAAATATCTTTTATCCATCTTTTCTTGATCCATTCAGCAAATAGGTTGCAGTTTCCCCTTGTAATTTGCACGCCCATCGGAGCGCTACCTCCTTCGGTGGTGGCTTCGCAAACTTCAATCTTCAAATGATGAACCAACAGGATGTACCCACCGGCAAATTTCCTTTCTCTTTTGCGCATGGTGATGTCGATGGATTTCTCCATCGCGTGATGGACCTGGAGGCGGCGATCGAGTGGGAATCACCGGTCTTGCGGAATTCTGACCTCTCGCTGGCAGTTCATACGCGGGAAGTCCTGCGTCGATTCGAAATTCATTTTCCGGACGAGCTCCCAATGGGATATGATCGTGACATATTCCGGTTCTTCCTGGCCCTGCACGATGCCGGCAAGCCGGAGGCGGTCCGGACTGGCAACAAGCGACTGCAACACCGCTATACGTTGCCGATCATGGACAGGGCATTTCGTCGTCATGGGGTAGATGACATCCATGCATCTGTAGGCTTGGCCATGGTATCCGGCGATCCACTGGGTATGTTTTTGAAGGGGCATCTGCGTTCTTATGAAGCCTCACGGGAGATCCGAGAGATGTCGGATGCAGCGGGGATCCGTGACCTGGAAGCCTTCTTTGGACTATTCTGTGTTTACTACATCTGCGATGCGGGCAGCTATCCTGCCTTGCGATCGCTTTTCGCAGATCTTCCGGATGGCCGTTTGGGCTTTAGTCCTGCGGTGCGGGGGCGCGTTGAACTGTTGGGATTCGGCACAGGGCCTTGTTGAACCTAAAAGTTTTATTGAAAATGATCATGGTACTGGTATAGCGGAATGATCTGTCTCATTCGCGTCCAGTTCTATCAATTCCACGTTAAAATGAAGATTGGCCTTTAATGCAGAAAATACTTTCAGAACCGTTTCTATGGTTATATTGCCTGGATTATTTTCCAACCTGGATATTTGAGCTTTTTGGACCCCTACCAATTTCCCCAGTTCTTCCTGGGTCAGATGTCGTTCTTTCCTGCTGTCTCTGATCGCTTTGCCGATCAGAGACACTTTTAATTGATATTCATATCGATCACGTCCCGGAGTACCGATCTTTCCGATCAGTTTATCCTGAACTTCATCGAGCGTGTATGTTTTCATTTCGAACCTTTTTGAGGCGTTTTTTCATCAAAGTATTTCAGCCTGATCTTCAACGCTTTTTCAATTTCATGATCCGGAATCTTACTTCTTTTCTTGATAAATCCATGGGTTGAAACCACTAACGTGATGTTTGGAGAAGATTTATCCCAGAATGCGAGTAATCGATAATGCGATCCTTGATATAAGGTGCTGAATTCCCAAATTTCATTGTTGATTTTTTTGAATAATTCAGGATCCAGCGCAGACTGAGCCCTACGGATGTTGTAAAGGATCTTTTCAGCATGCGTTTTCTCCAACCCACTCAGAAATTCAAAAACTTCTTCCAAAAATACCACCTCAAAAAGCTCCTTCAGAGCTGTTTAGCGTTATATGCAAAAATATAAAAGTTTCGTTATAAGTAAACTATTTCCATTTTCCTACCTCCCTCACCAACTTCATGCCCTGCACGAATGCAGAGTCCCGGATCATCCCTTCCAGCTCGTCTGCCCGGATGTCAAGGTCCAGGTAATGGTTGCCGCTGCGCTCATGAAAAATGGCGGGATGACCATTTAAGCGCTTGGCCGCTGCGAAAATATCAAATCCCTGTTGGCTGGGGCGCACCAGCAGGACCTCCCACCATCCCCGGGCCTCCTTCGAGACGCCGTCCCTGAAATTCAATACGTATAGGTTACTTGAAGCCTTACGGAGTTTCAGGTGATGACCCAATTCCATGATGGTGGTGTCGCGTCGCACAAAGAAGATCGTATCACCCCGGCGTCGAAAAGGATATCCCATCCCCAGCCGGTCATCCTCCACCGGATGGATCCGGTCGCCATGCAGGATGAAGTTGTCGATCGTGTCCATCCGCCCTGCAATGCTGTCATACCGCTGTTCCCGAAGAGAGGTGAAGCTGTTTCCATGCTCAGATCTCTCCCGTTCTGCCGTTTCGAGGGTAAGTGTCCGGTCGATCAACGCAACGGAGGAGGCCTCTAGGGTCCAGATCCGCTGCCGGTCGATGCTGTAGATCGTTTGTAGACTGTCCGACAGGATAACATCGGACCCACTTTCTTCGTTATCAAATACATCGACCCAGCGGCCTTGCATCGCGCGCGGGAAACTGCGTAGATCTTTCCGGTCGGCCGGTTGTGGCCTCGCGAAATAGTAACTGTCGCAGCCAGTGAGCAGCAGTACCCCAAAAATGGCGATCAGGGCGATGGAAAGATGATGTGAACGATGCATGTTCGGTTCTTTCCGTGAATGTAGGAGATGACCGGCGGAGAAACCATGACCGAAAGGCATGGATCTTTGTATTTATCACGGCTTTAACACTTTACGCAGGAAACCGAGTCGAAATATGACCTGTTTTTTGAACGCTTCTCACCTGAAAATTCTGTAATTTCCGACATATATGTCCATATCCATAAGCCTCACCACCACCCCGTCCGTTAACGCGGCCCTCCAGCAGCATCGCATCCCGCTGGTTCGCGATATCCGGCTGGTGAACGAGGGGGCGACCACCTCCGAACCCCTGATCCTGCGTTTGCAGATCTCTCCGGAGATATTCCTCGATCACACGATCCATATCGATCCCCTGCCCTCCGGTGGCGTCTGGCATTCGGGCCCTTTGCCCATTCCGTTGCGATGGGAAGAACTGGCGACCCTCACCGAAGGCGTTTCAGGGAACCTCATGGCGGAGCTGTCCACCCCCGACGGCACGATCTTGCATACCAGCGAGCGGGATATCCGCATCCTGGCCTTCGACCAGTGGCAGGGACTGTCGGTCATGCCAGAACTAACGGCAGCCTTCATCACGCCAAATCATCCCCGGGTACAGGAAGTCCTGCTCCGTGCGGCCGCACTGATGGGCAGCTGGACCGGCCGACCGGTGCTCGACGAGTATCAGACCCGCAACCCCGACCGGGTCCGCAAACAGGCGGCAGCGATCTATCAGGCTCTCTCGGAATACGATATCACTTACGTCTCCGCCCCACCTTCTTTCGAGGCCTCCGGCCAGCGCATTCGTCTCTGTGATCAGATCTTCAGTCAGGGTATGGGCAACTGCCTGGATATGAGCCTTTTATACGCCTCCTGCGCCGAAGCGGCAGGGCTCCATCCCCTCGTTGTTTTCACACGCGGACATGCCTTTGCGGGTGTCTGGCTGACGGAGGAGACGTTTCCTGATCCTGTGCTGGACGACCCGACCCTGCTCACCAAGCGTACGGCGGCCGGCATCCATGACATCGTGCTGTTTGAAGCCACGGGCATGAACCGCGGATCCTCTGCCACCTTCGACGCATCTGCGGATGCGGCTGAAGAACGCATGTTGGTGCCGGAAGAATTCCAGATCTTCCTCGACGTGAAACGCGCACGCGGTGCCCAGATCCGTCCGTTGCCTTTGCGGACGCTGACGGCCGATGGCTGGGTGGTGGAAGAGCCGGAGCCAATGTACACCGCTCACGAACGTCCGGCAGACATCACCGCTGATGCCCGTCCCGGAGAAAGATCCGCCCTCGGGCATTCCCGGCAACAGATCTGGGAACGCAGGTTGCTGGACCTTTCCCTGCGCAACAGCCTGCTCAGTATGCGCATTACGCGCGGACTGGTGCAGCTGGCCAATCCACAGTTGTCGGACATAGAAGATATGCTCGCCAATGGCGATGAGTTACATCTGCTGCCCGCCCTTCCTGAATTTGAGGGACTGGCGAAGGATGGAGCCATCTGGCGGAAGATGCATACCGCCGATCCGAGATCGGCCACCCTGCAGCAGGAGCTGCAACAGAAGCGCGTCCGCTGCCATCTGCCGGAAGTGGATATGAGTCGCTCCATGACCGAACTCTATCGGAGCGCAAAGATGGCCATCGAAGAAAACGGAGCCAACACACTCTTTTTGGTACTCGGGATCATGCGCTGGTACGAAACCGCTTCCAGCGAACGTCCGCGCTATGCGCCGGTGCTGCTGATGCCTGTGGAGATCCTGCGGCGTAGCGGCCAGAAATCCTTTGCGATCAGATCGAGGGAGGAAGATACCTTCGCCAACATCACCCTGCTGGAAATGCTGCGCCAGGATCACGGCGTGGATATCTCTGCCCTTGGCGAGCTTCCGCGCGATGGCCAGGGCGTGGATGTCCGCACATCCCTGAATTTCTTCCGCCATGCGATCCGTACCCAGTCCCGCTGGGATGTAGAGGAACTGGCCTTCATCGGTCATTTCTCCTTCAGCAAGTTCGTGATGTGGAACGACATTCACCAACATGCCGACCGGATCGCCGAGAACAAGGTCGTCCGCAGTCTCCTGGAGAGCCGACTGCAATGGCAACCGCCGATGACTACCGCGCCCATTCAACCTTCCGGAACCAAGGAAATCCTACTGCCCATTGTCGCTGACGGCAGCCAGATGGAGGCGATCCGTGCTGCAGTATCAGGAGAAAGCTTCATCCTGCACGGACCACCGGGTACCGGAAAATCACAAACGATCACCAATATCATTGCCAACGCGCTCTATCGCGGAAAGCGTGTGCTGTTTGTCGCCGAAAAGATGGCGGCACTGGAAGTGGTGCAAAAACGCCTCGCCGAGATCGGACTCGGAGAGGTCTGTCTGGAACTCCACAGCAACAAGGCCCGCAAGACCGCCGTCCTAAAGCAGCTCAAGGCGATGATCGAAACGCCGGCGGTGCCATCACCTCCGCAGTTCGATCAGGATGCGGATCGCATCACGAAACTCGATGCGGAACTGGCAGCCTATGCAGATGCCCTTCATCGTCCCGGTCCTTCGGGGATGTCTGTGTACGACAGCATCTCCCGATACATGCCCCATGCAGGGGTAAACGTCGACGTGACATTCGATACCACCTGGGTCTCTGGACTGTCCGCCGCAGACCTTAATAATATTCACGAGCGTTGCGAGGCCATGGAAACCGTGCTGCGCCTGCTCGGCGATGTGCGCAATCATCCCCTCCAGGAGCTGGGCATCTCAACCTATTCGCAGACCCTGCGGGAGGAGATCGCCGCCAAGCTCCAGGCCATCCCCGAGCGGCTCGATCGCTTGCGACAGCAGACTGCGAAACTCATGTTCGCCCTCGGACTGCCGGTGACGATCCGCACGGAGGAGGACATCGAACGAATGACGGAGATGGTGAACCTGCTGGCTTCCGTTCCTGAAATGCCGATTGCGCTCATGCGGCTGGAAGGTGGTACGGACACCTTCGTAGCAGACTGTCTGAAGCTGGTGGAAACAGGATCTGCCGCCCGGGCGCTGGCAGATCCTTTATCCGAACAGTTCCGGCCGGAATGGCGCGCGTTGGACGCCAATACCTTGTATCACGAATGGCAGAAGTCGGACCAGCAGTGGTTTCTGCCCCGATATTTCACCAGAAGCCGGATCCTGCGGACCCTGCGCCGACTCTCTCTTCAGGGTGCACCTGCGCCGGAAGACGTGTTGGATATCCTGCGCCGTGTCGAGGAATATCGGAAGCATGCCGTAGAGATCGAGCGGGCGAACACCGTGATGTCGCGCATTTTTGGCGCGCGCTGGAAAAGCGTGGACACCGACTGGCCGGCTTACGAGGCGATCGTTCGGGCGTTTTCATCCCTGCTCCGCATCGCTGCGGTCCTGTTGCCGGATATTCCCTCGATGACCCGCTGGCGCGAGGATATCATCGCACAGCTGGCGGAAGGAGCGACGGTCTGGGCACAGCGCTACAAACCCTTCGCCGCCGCTGCCGTGCAAACACTGGGCGAGGTACGGTCGATCGATCGGGACTTGTCCGCCAAACTGGAATTCGATCCAACGGCTTCCCTTCCCGCCGGGACCGACTGGTTCGACCGTAAGGCACAGCAGTCGACCAGGATATTTGAAAATCTGGGTAGACTCCGCGACTGGTGTAGCTGGATGAAAGTGCGCCGGGAGGCGGAGGCAGCGGGACTCGGCCCTGTTATCACCTTTCTGCTGAAGGGGGGCATACAACCCGACCGGATCCATGCCGTGGTGCAGAAGAACCTGTATCGCCAGGTGGCAAACCGTCAGATGGCGGCCGATCCACTGCTGTCATCCTTTAACGGGATCCTGTTCGATGAGCAGGTCCGCCGGTTCATCGAGCTCAGTGATGCCTTCCGGACTTCGTCGCGCCGCCAATTGGTGGCCGCCATCCAGTCCCGGAAGCCAAACCTGCCCGTGCAGGCTACGAAGACCTCCGAAGTCGGCATCCTGCAGAAGGCGATCCTCGGAAATGGCCGCGGACTCTCGATCCGTCAGTTGTTCGATCAGATCCCCACGCTATTACCCGCACTTTGTCCCTGCATGCTGATGAGTCCGATCTCAGTGGCGCAGTATCTGCGACTCGGTTCGACCGCCTTCGATCTGGTCATCTTCGACG
The DNA here is from genome assembly GCA_903959965.1 of uncultured bacterium. GTDB lineage: Bacteria > Bacteroidota > Bacteroidia > Chitinophagales > Chitinophagaceae > Pollutibacter. The sequence continues at coordinate 7,236 of CAJBZC010000503.1, read as the reverse complement.
AGGCTTCGCAGATGCCGACCAGTGAAGCGGCCGGTGCCATCGCCCGGGGACGCGAATTGATCGTTGTCGGGGATCCGAAGCAGATGCCGCCGACGAATTTCTTCAGCAACCTGAGCTTTGACGAAGAGAATGCCGACAAGGAGGACCTGGAGAGTATCCTGGACGACTGTCTGGCGCTGTCGATGCCCAGCCGGCATCTGCGCTGGCATTATCGCAGCCGGCATGAGAGCCTGATCGCCTTCAGCAATGCCAAATACTATGAAAACCGATTGCTCACTTTCCCGAGCGTGAGCGAGATCCGCAGCCGGGTCCGCTGGGTGTCGGTCAACGGATTTTACGACCGTGGTCGGTCGAAACACAATGTGGAAGAGGCGAAGGCCATCGTAGCCGAACTCCGCCGCATCGTACAGGATCCGTCAATGGCGGGTCGCAGCATCGGCATCGTCACCTTCAACTCTGTTCAGCAGAAACTGATCCAGGACATGGTGGATGACGCCGTGATCTTCGATCCGAAGCTGGAACAGGCGCTCCTGCAGGGGGCTGAGCCGCTGTTCATCAAAAATCTGGAGAACGTCCAGGGCGATGAACGGGACATCATCCTGTTTTCTGTCGGTTATGGTAAGGATGGAGAAGGAAAACTGTATCTCAATTTCGGTCCATTGAACCGGGAGGGCGGATGGCGAAGGCTGAACGTAGCGGTCAGTCGCGCACGTCATGAGATGGTCGTATTCAGTACACTGAAACCGGCGGATATTGATCTCGGACGCACGGCTTCCGAAGGCGTGGCCGGTCTCCGGGCCTTCCTCGAATATGCGCACAAGGGTAGAAACCTATTGCCGCGGCCGATCCCGAAGCAGGACACGGATAAACACCTCACCATAGAAAAGGAGATCGCGCAGCGCCTTAAGGATCGCGGCATCCGCCTGCACACACGCGTTGGTTGCTCCGATTTCCGGATCGACATCGCCATCCTGCATCCGGATCATCCCGAAACCTATCTGCTGGCAGTACTCTGCGACGGCGAAGATTTTGCTGCCACCCGCGAGGTGAGCGACCGTCACCTGGGACGACGCAGGGTGCTGGAACAACTCGGTTGGCGTGTACACCAGGTCTGGACGATCGATTGGTGGGAGGATCCCGCCGGGACGCTGGACCGGGTCGAACAGGCATACCGGGATGCGTTGCAGGTGAAGCCGGATTCGATGATTACCCCGGCTACCCCGGATCAACTAGCCGTGCCTGATAAGACATCCTCTTCAATGGAGATGGCCACGGCACCTGCAGTCATGCCGGCGGATAGCCCGGCTTCGAACCCGCACTATGACGGCCAGACTGATTATGTTGTCACGGTTCTCGAAGTTATGTCAGACAACGGTGCTGATGAGATCATGGCATCCGAGAATCGGGTGATCCTGCGCAATCAGATGCGTATGATCCTGGATACTGAGGCGCCTGTCGCCCGGCCGCTGGTCTTGCAGCGTATTTGCGCTGCCTGGAATGTATCACGCAGGGGAATGCGGCTCGAGCGGCATCTCAACAACATCCTCGACGAGCTTAATTTTACCGTCACCCTGCAGGATGGCATGGAAATTCTCTGGCTGCCTTCACAGGATCCGGAAGTGTTGGACGTATTCCGGACACCGGTGGATGAAGCGGGTCGCCGGTCCCCTGACGAACTGCCGGCCCATGAAGTAGCGGCGGCGGTACGCAGTGTAGTGAAGGCCAGTTTCAGCCTGCCGGAAGAGGAGCTGATCCGGGAACTGACTCATCTGTTTGGGTTCGCCCGCACGGGGAGCCAGCTGGAGGTTTCGATGCGCGCTGGCATCTCCATGGCACGTATGCTGGGTTGGGTGAAGCTGGCGGACGGTCGTTATTCGAGGTGAATCCATTAACCGCGAAGGAACAAAGACGCAGGGATCAGATCAGGCTTTCACCAGCTGGATCTCGGCGAACAGGCGAATATCTTCGCTCACCAGTACACCGCCGGTTTCGAGGCTGGCATTCCAGCTCAGGCCGAAATCAGTCCGGTTGATCTTTCCGGAGACGGTGAATCCCGCCTTGGAATTACCCCAGGGATCCTTCGCCACGCCTGCGAATTCAACCTTCACGGACACAGAGCGCGTGACGTCACGGATGGTGAGGTCGCCCGTCAGGGTGATATCGCCATCTTCATCGCGGCTGGCGCCGGTGGACACGAAACGGATCTCCGGGAATTGCGCTGCATCGAAGAAATCTGCGCTCTTCAGATGTCCGTCACGCTGTTCGTTGTTCGTGCTGATGCTTTCGACTTTCGCACTGAAGCTTACGCTTGGGTTCGAAAACTGATCATCATCGGAGGTGGCGGTCACGGAGAAATCGGAAAAATGTCCGGTTACATTAGTGATCATCAGATGCTTCACCTTGAATTGCACTTCGCTGTGGGTGGGGTCGAGATTCCAGGTCACGTTTGCCATGGTTTGTTTGTTTTTATGAAAAGTGTGTGTTGTGTGTCATCCGGCGTTTGTTAACCGGCTCTCAACCACAAAGTTCAGACAGTGATGGACTTACAAACGTTGAACTGGATTAAGAAATGAAAGGAGTGGCCGTTATTACGCTAACTCGATTTACGGATGTAGGGGGTACTATGAATTGACCATCAGTCACAGGGCAGGTATCCTTGTTTTGAAAAAGATTTGACAAGCCGCACCTATTTCATCATCTTGTGAGCTATGAAATATCTTTTAGCAGGTTTCATGCTCTTCTTTTCAGTTGGAATATTAGCACAAGTGGGTATCGGAACATCAACTCCGTCCCCCGCTGCAGCATTGGACGTAACAAGTACCTCAAAAGGGTTTTTACCACCAAGAATGACAGCGGCACAAAGAGTCAATATTGCAGCCCCAACACCGGCCGGTTTGATCATTTGGTGCAGCAACTGTGGCGCTTCAGGTGAGCTGCAGGTATATAATGGTTCAGCTTGGACAAACATGATTGGAGTGGCAGCCAGCGGGCTTCCTGTATTGGCTGCTACGACGGACGCTTCTGGCATTACTTCGACAAGTGCCATCAGTGGAGGAAATGTCACGAGCGATGGAGGAAGTCCGGTCATTGAAAGAGGCGTCTGCTGGAGTACGACCCCGAACCCAACGATCACCAATTCGAAATCAGTAAGTACCGGTACAACGGGCAGCTTCACCAGTACGCTTTCAGGGTTAAGTCCAGTGGTTACTTATTATGTCAGAAGCTATGCCGCCAATGCATATGGGTACACATACGGAACACAGATCAGTTTCCGATCGGGGAATCCCTCAGTAGGTGAAAGCTATGGCGGTGGGATATTGGCATATGTTTTACAATCCGGGGATCCAGGCTACGATGTCAATATTTTCCATGGGATAATCGCTGCAAGTATTGATCTAACTGGATCATCTACCTGGTCGAACGGTACCACTTCTGCAAGCCACGTTCAAACCGGAGCTACGTTAACGGCCTTGGGAACGGGAATCTCAAATTCGCAACTCATCGTTAGTGTCCAGGGTAATACGGGCAGTTACGCTGCTAAACGCTGTCGTGACTATACAGGTGGTGGTTATACGGATTGGCACCTGCCGAGTAAAGACGAACTGAATAAGTTGTATCTCAATAAAAGTTCAGTCGGAATGGTGAATGTTTATTATTGGAGCTCGTCGGAAAACTTAACTGGTAGTGCCTGGGTGCAGGCTTTTAGCTCAGGTAGTCAGCTGGATTATTGGACAAAATCCAGCGATATGCCCTTTATAAGACCCGTCAGGACCTTTTAACCATCTTTTTCAGCTTCCATCGATCCGAAGAAGAGGACGTTGAAAATGAGTATGTCACAGATTTCATGAATGGTTCGATATACTGCGTTTGTCTGATGGTGTAACTGATGCTTCATCGCGTCAGGTTTTACTAGAACGCTTGGTGTGTAGTAGGGTTGGGGGCAGAAGTGGTCTAAGATGGCAAGATCTGATCAGTAACTCAACGCGCAGGCCTTCCTTTTACTCAACGTTCACTCCGAATTTTACTCAGGAATTCGGGGGTCACGCCTATGAAGGAGGCGATGTATTTCTGCGGGATCTCGTTGATGAGGTTAGGGTAGGTCTGGCAGAACCGCTGGTAGCGCTGGCGGGCTGTCAGGCTGAGGTTTTCGATCAGTCGCATCCGGGAGCTGACAAGTCCGTTCTCCGTCAATACCCGGAAATACCTTTCCAGTTTAGGAACGTCATCAAACAAAGACAGCTGGTCCTCCCGGCTCAGGAGCAGGACTTCCGAGGGTTTGATGGCATCTACATTGAGCAAACTATCCCTTCTGGAGATCACGCTCGACATATCAGAGATCCACCAGCCGGCCGGCGCGAACTGCAGGATGTGTTCGAATCCATTATCATCCAGCGCATAAGCGCGCAGGCAACCCTCAATGACAAAAGCCAGGTCCCGTGCTACCTGCCCCTGTTTGAGCAGATGCTCCCTTCGCTTCAGTTTTACCGGTCGCAGTTTCGACAACACGACAGCCTCTTCCTCCTCCGTGAGGCGGATGTGTCTGCGCATGTTATCCAGAAAAAGGTCGGTATTCATGTCCATTCATTACCAACCATGAAATTATGACAAGTTCGCCTTTGTATTTTCTTCGTGACCTGGCGGTAAAGCCTGACCCGCGAAACACCATGCATTTAGGGTTCACCAACAGGCAACAAAAAAGCCCCGGAGTCGGGGCTTTTGATATCTGCGGAGGAGAAGGGATTCGAACCCTTGATACCCTTTCGGATATACACACTTTCCAGGCGTGCCAGTTCAACCACTCCTGCACTCCTCCGTTAGGTTGAAAGGATGGCAAAGATAATCATTTTTCCCGAAATCACGAAGCCAATCCGCCGCAAACAAGGTAACAAACCATCAAAACCCGATCCTGATACCGGAAGTCACACTGAACGTTTTCGGATAGGTCTTTACCGGTCCCTCCTCGTTCATGATACCCAGCGGGAAACGATACTGTGGCATCAGCATGATGCCGAGCCGCTTACCGGCTTTGATCTCTACACCGACACCCAGCGAGCCGGAAACGTATTGTTTTCGGGTACCTTCGGATCTTATGGGATTGACCTTTTCGCTGGATGACGGCGTCAGGCTCGTGCTTGTCTGTTTTCTGGTGAGGATATTGATATCGGTTCCGGCTGTCGCAAAAAGACGTAGCCTGTCGTTGCCGAAATTCACCCTGACTGAAAGCGGGATGCTCAGGTAGCGCATCTTGATCTCGGAGGAGGCGATCCTCAAACTGTCACCGATCGACGGGGAAGTACCCGCCTTCGGATCCAGGAAGTAAGAACCGGAGGAGCAATCCATCCGATAACGAACTTTTCCGTCGCGATCACGTACCGCCCTGATCTGCTTCGGGCTTACGCTGATGTTATTTTTTAATTCAGTGATCCCCGTCTGCACCGAGATACGTGGGGTGATGGCGTAACCCGCGATGAGTCCCGGAGACAGGGTGGTCCTGGTATCTTCGGTCTCCCTGAACTCAATGTGCTCGCGTCCGATCCTGGGTCTGAAAGATTCATTTTCCTCCACGTCCATGGTTGTCATGTTGAGGGAAATCACCGGCGTCAGATAGATCTTAGATCGCCAGTCGTTTCGCTTCAATGGTGCGGATCCTTGTTTTGCAGCGGCCGGTGAACTTTCCTCAGAGGTTTTCATCCCAGGTAAGGATAATCCAAACAACGAACCGGAACTCGGTATCCTGAAGGAAGGAGCAGCCTTTTTGTCTGAAGATCTATCCCTGCGCTCAACGGTGACTTTAGCACGATGCTTTATCTGTTGAGGAATGCCGGAAGCCTGAACCGGGGGTTTCTCTGAAGATGGGACTGTCTGCCTGGTATCCGGCTTCGGCGGGTTGGTCCTGAATGATTCACTGGAGAGGCGGAGCGTCGATGATGGATCAGCCTTTTTATCGGTGGCTGACTTCGTGATTCCGGATACCATTTTTTTAGGGCGCGCATCTTCCTTGGTATCTTCCGGTTGAACGACAGCCGGTGTCTGTACGAATGCAATCGACCTGTTGTGATTTCCAGATCCCGGCTTTTCATCCGGTATATTGGCAACAGGTGGCTTATTTCCTGTTTTTTCTGTTTCAATGAGCGTTTTGCCGGAAGCCTTCCTTTCGGCGATCAAAGCCTGCGGCTGATCGGATCTGTTGCCTGCAGAGGCCACTTCCGGAGCATCATCGGCCGGCATTTCATCATTCAACGGCTGTTGAATCTCAGCGCTTTCCATCCTGATTTGGGGAGCCTCCGGTTCGACAGCTGGCTTCTCTGCGGATGTCATGAAATATGCTACAGTACCAACAACGGCTAAAATAGCCGCTCCAATGAATCCCTTGAATATGATGGTGGATGTCCATCCACCGACAGCCGGGGGAGTGGGCGTAATGTCAGGAGCAGAGGGGAGTGCCGCAGATGGCGGGGGGGGCGGGAGTCCCTTGGATATGGCGGCCCAGACATTGGGGGACGGCGTGTCCTCCCTGCCTGCCAGGCCCGACCGGAAGAGGTCGTCTATATCATTATGCAGATCTTCCGTCATAAACTGTTGCTTTTGGACAGGGCGGTACCTTGTCTTTTGAGTACCTCTTTCTGCAGGATGGCCCGGGCATCCGACAGGTTGGATTTCGAGGTCCCTTCGCTGATGCTTAGGGTTTCTGCGATCTCCCGGTGTTTCATGCCTTCAAATACATACAGGTTGAACACCATCCGATAGGCGGGCGGAAGTTGCTGGATCAATTGCATCAATTCTTTCTGCCCAAGTCGTGAATGGGCATCATTCTCTTCAGCACCTCCATGGAAATTTTCCTCCATGCTGACCACGGGCGCCAACCGTGCTTTGCTTCCCAGACGTTGCAATGCGCAGTTGACAATGATCCTGCGCATCCAGCCTTCGAAAGACCCTTCGTACTTGAACTGATCGAGGTGCGTGAAAATTCTAATAAATCCCTCCTGCAGGATATCCTCGGCTTCCACCCGTGAAGCAGCATAACGCTGACAAACGACGAACAGCTTGGGCGCGAATCGCTCGTACAAACGATTCTGTGCCTGCCGCTCGCCGGCCATGCAAGACCGTATCAGCAGTTCGAGGTTGTCCAATAAGGAAGTACTTCTTGCCTCCATAGATTGTTGCATGGATAAAATGGTTGGGCGGAATTTTCAAATTCTTTAACAACCGATGCAAATCCCATGCTCGAAGTAAAGG
>CAJBZC010000502.1 GCA_903959965.1 uncultured bacterium | reverse complement strand
GATCGTTACCGGCTTAAACTTAACCCCGTCGAAACGAGGCACCATGGACATCATTTCACTGTTATATTGATCGAGTCCTTCACTTACCGATGTTTCCACTTCCTCGACTCTTTCCTGTTGGTCAATCAATTGACCGGACTCAAACGGCAAGTCTGAAAGCTTTTTACGTTCTGTCTCCAGGAGATTGTACAATGTGACAAGGTTCATAATTGAAAAATTACTTCCTGTCACCAAGAGACGAGCATATTCAATATCATCTTCGGTGGAAAATAACTCATTCAATTCAGATATACCCTTACTATCTCCATCGCTCATTTCCTCAATACCCAATCTTTTCTGTGCTTTGATTCGACTTTGTTCCTTTGAATCGTTCCACATGTCCCGGATGATGAACACTGCGGCCACGATGCCCTCACCCACCGCGACGAATGAACCAACACCGAAGAATTCCGCCACAAAACGGGCAAATCCAAGCACGGACTGGGTAATGTGCTTGTACTGACTGATTTTTTGCTCCTTTTTATAGGCTTTCAGGATGTTCTTATCGTCTTCATCCAGGGATGCCTTCTGCATCACCTGTTCCAGGATGCTCATGGACTCCATCACCCTCGACACATTCAACATCTGACGGAAACCGGTAATTGCTCCACCAATGAATGGAATAGCATTGGCTAGTCCGGGAATCCCGATGGCATTGATTTTTGCTTCAACCTTCAAGAAGCCATTGACGACATCCATCATCATCGCCGCTCCCGTCTTCCAGTCACGCTTCTGATATAGATCCCTGACCGTGTAAATGGCCTGTGCCGCGGCCTGCACTTCTGTCAACAACAGGCTCGACATGCTAGCCTTGTCAATGGCCCCAACACCCTCGCCAGAAGAATTGAGCATCCCCACACCACCAGCCACTTTCTTTTCGGTGAAGTCGGAAGTCCCATCATCCTTAACACGCTCTTTGCCTTGGGGGACTGATGCGGATGAGCCTGCTTCCTGAAGATTAATTTGTTCTGTAGTAGCGGATGCGGATGAATCAGCCAATGCCTGAAGGTCTGATACCTGGGCACTTCCATCCGCCTTGGTTTGGAGGCTGTCCAGCGAAGAAGTGTCCGGACCGTCTACAGAAGGTGCCAGTGGTGTCGCCGAGACCGATACCTTTTCTTTGGCAAGAGGACGCTTGAAGGATGCTAATGACATCTGAGTGGTTTCAAATTTCAATATGCGATTTACGAAAGATACTTAAATATAACAAGTGAATATCTGAAAATCAAAGCCGACCAAATTACATGATTTGCTGTCATGTTGTGTGGTCGGCTTCAGAATTTATCGGTTACCGGCTCAGCGCATCCGCGACTGGAACTCGGAGATGACGTCCTTGTAAGTGTTCAGGATTCGATCCCAGGGGAAGAAAAGCTGGTCTTCCTTCACACTGGTTCGGGCCTTGCCACTGAACTCACTCACAAGTTTGATGGTGTACTTCAGGGGCGCGATGTCCGCCTGCTTCACAATGATGCGGGTGCGGATCGTATTATCCTTGAAATTATTGACATTCCAGGCCGTACGAATATATCCGGTCTCCCGATCGGCCAGTTCGATGTTGTCGAAATAGTTCATCGTGATTTGGCTGAGGATCTTCCAGGCATCCTGTTCCGGCTTACTTGTTTCGATGGTGAAGTTCAGATTGGCCTGGTCGCTTTGAACGGAGCTGGTGAAAGCTTCGTCCAACGAGAGGATAACATGATCAGCAGAAGGCGGGGGCTGCACATTGTCTTCATTGCAATAGTTCTTTGACGAGGAGACATATCCCGATTTTTCCACAATCACTTCAACGCACTGTCCAAAGGGGATACGGGCCTTGTATTCCCCATTTCCCATCACCCTGCCATCCACCTTGATGCTGGCATCTGCAGGAGTCGTCCGGATGGAGACCTGACGATCCTTCAGTACTATGTTTTCGGACACCGGCGGCATGGGCTGTCCGTCTTTGGCGCAGTATTGTTTCTCGATGGACACAAAGCCTTCCTTGACGTATTCCACGGTGACACAGCTCTGCATCGGGATGACGATCTCCGTATTCCCCTCAGCGATCTTCTTGCCATTGACGACCACCTGCACATCAGCCGGGGTGGTACGCACGAACATCGCGCGATCACTCAATGTGATGAAATCATCGATCGGAGGGATATCCATTCCGGAACGGTTGTAATAGGTCTTCGTCTTGGTGTAGAATCCCGTCTTACGGACTTCCACCGTAACAGAATTATCTTTTCTTACTTCCACCCAGCCGGAGTTCGTACCCTGATCGACGCCGTTCAGAAAGATGCGGGCATCGTAGGGTTGTGCCGTTACTTTTACCAGTCGATCCTCCAGCACGATGCGATCCTCCTTCGGCAGGTCTACATTCTTGGAATTCACGTAGGTCTTGATCACGGGCTTGTAGCCTTCCAACCTGACGGCGATCTTGAAAGGCAGGTCCTTATCTACCTTGATCACGGCGTTACCGACACCCAGCAATACCTCTTTTCCATCCTTCCCGATCTGGAAGATGGAAGCCTGAGCAGGTGTGGCGCTCAGGGTGATCTTCTTGTCGGCACGGACAAGAAGGGCGATAAACAACATGGTGAACAGAATACCGAATTTTTTCATATCGAGATAATTGGCTTTAAAAAAATTATCATGCACAATAAATACAACTTGAGAACGAAGTTTGTCTGATATTTATTTCATAATCAATCCGTTCGTGGGTCATTTGCCCAGGAGCGCCAGATACCTGTCGCGGTATTCGTAGATCAGCCATCCGAGGATCGCCCATACGACCAGGGCAACGGGTAGGGTCGAAGGCATGACAAACAGATGCACGAGCAGCACCCCCACCATGACCGGGAACACGACCAAAACGCCCATTGGGCGGGTACGCTTGACCAGCAACATTAAACCACCGATGATCTCCGCCACGGCGATCAGCGGCATGAGCCACTGGATCTCCATCATCGCCGCATTATCTTTGACAACTGCCTCAGGCAAATCAGGAGGCACCGGGATATAGTTGAATAATTTATTGAGCCCGCTGTTTACGATCATCAGGCCGAGAAAGACGGCAAGTATGTTCAAGGTTTTCTGTTTCATCGCTGGATGCTTGGTTTTCAGTAAGGTACGGATTTTGTTGAATTAGAAACAGTGTTTTGCGAATACCCACTCCTCCCCGATTTTTCAAAGAACAGATTAGCAACGTCAGAAAATCACTCACTGCTTGACCAACCCCAGATTGTAACCGTTATTGGATGCCCCGATCGACATCCCGATCATCTGCGAGGTGTTTGGGGAACCGTCGCAATCGAATTGAAAAAGGATATTCAAGCCAGGGGCCGTTAAGTTGATTTTGTTGATGTCCGGTCGGAATTCCTGATTCCACTTGCGCGGAGGAGTTATGGGGTTTACGGTGCCGGATGGATAGGCGATAAAAGATGACTGGTAACCCACAGTCGATCCGGCGTCAAAATCGATGGGACTGATCTGAGAGATTGTTGTTCTGGAATTATTTGTGTAGTGGATCAAATGCCAGAGGCCGGTCATGACAAAGCGGATTGCCTTAAAACTTGCAGCCAGACTGGCAGTAAATTCCTTACCATCGAATTTACGTTTATACGCCAGCATTATATTAAAGTCTACATCATTTGTCAAAGTGGATCCAGTGATCTTGAGCACGCGCTCTGTTCCAACTAACCGGGTTTCATATTGCAGACGCGACTGGTTCAGTCCTTTGACTATAATTTCATTGCCGGGGACTTGCATCACCATCTTGCCGACCGGCATCCGGCCAATCCTTCCAGTGTATGCATTGTATCCGCTTTTGAGGTGTTTCAGGAAAGCCGTGGCTGAGTCGTAACCGGACTTGATGCGCTGTTCCACACCTTCGAGGTTGGCATCTTCTACAAAGGCTTTTGCCAGATCGGACGAAAGTGACTGATCTCCCATCCTCAAGTTCCGAAAATGTATTTTCAGCGAGAGTGTTTTTTCCGTCCCGACCTGAAATTCAGGAGCAGCAGTGGACTGCTGAGCCGTGGTTTCAGCGATGGCCTCCGGAATGCCGTTGAGCCTGCCAACTTCAGCGGCTCGTCTGGCGGCCAATTCCTTTATGACGACATAAGTGGTGAGAACTGCCAGGAAAACAACACCGGTCACAGGTGTTGGAGAGAGCAAAAAAGCAGTACCTGAAATGCCAACGCCCCATCCGGATGCTACAGCCGCTATAGTGGCAAAGACATATGACTTTGCCTGTTGTATCAATTCATCACCAATATCATCAAGACCTTCGGGTCGTCCATAATATCCTGCCGGTTTGGGGGTGAAGGAAAACTGTGTCGGGTCTGTCATGCGGGCACGAACATGATAAGCCAGCAATTCTTTTTCTGCAGCTGTCAACAAAGAGACCTGATAATTCCACTCATCTTGTAACTGCCTGAACATGGTTTGTGTCTGAACAGAGGGTGTGAAATCAGCACCAGGGATCTGCTTCATCAAGGAATCAATACAACGATCCCGCACCGTTGCGAATTCTGTCAACACTTTTCCCGGATCAACCACGGGCGCCACGCTGCGCAATGTCACTTGCAGGGTGTCGGCACCTTTCAGACCGGGCATGCGCACACTGGCATTGCCTGAGGCAACCACCGGCACCAGAAAGGAATAAGCGGAATCACCTGATGCGTAAGCCTTTGAGGCCACATCTCTGACCATTACAGTAGTTGTCTTTGCTGTCACTGCAGTGTTCAGCCGAATCGTCACCAGGTCTCCGGGTGAAGCATGGGTTGAGTCGATCGACAAGGCGATGCGCCGGACAGGTGCCTGCTCGCCCAGGCCGAGTTTATCACAACCAGACAGCAAGAGTATCGAAAGGGAGATGATGAACAGGTACAGGATCCGCATACGTTTGGTTTAACGTCGTCCACCAACGGACAGACCTGTGAAATTACAATGGGGGTGGCTGGACAAGAATACCTATTCTGGAGTAATTCATTCCCCTCACTTCCCATCCATGATGCGTATCGACTTGTAGATCAACTCAGACATCCCACGTGCACCCAGTTTCTCACTGATGTTCCGGCGGTGTGTACGGACGGTCAGCTCACTCAGGTAGAGCTTCTCAGCGATCTCACGGGTGGAGCACCCTTCGGCAACCAGGGCTACGATCTCTTTTTCCCGTTTCGTCAGTTTCAATCCACCGATGAAAAGATCGGTGACGGGAGCCGCATCCCCAATATTCGGGTCGATGTACCGACCACCGGTCCGCAAGGTTTTCAAGGCATCCTGCAGTACTTCCCGACCAGATGTCTTCAGTACCCAGGCATCCAGCGGGAGGCTGTTTGGGTCAGCCCCTATATCAGCCGGACGATACATGGTCAGGGCCATCACCCGCATGTCGGGCCAGTGTTCTTTAAGTTTGGGTAACATCATAAGCCCATTATCGGGAGGGATGTTGATATCCAGTAAGAGCAGGTCAGCCGGCCTCGACGACAGCAATGCGCTCAGTTCGGTGGCACTTGCGGCGATGCCGGACAGTTCATACCCCGGATCTGAAACGATGAGACCGGCGATCCCTTCCGCAAACAGGCGATGGTCATCCGCGATCGCCACCCTTGTGATCTGCATAGTCGTGTATATTTAGTTCGATGGATACGCTGAAACCTTCTCCCGAAGCGGTTCTGATCCGACAATGTCCACCCAGGAATTCTGTCAATTCACGGATACTGCGTAGTCCGATCCCTTCCGTCTGACTGACATGCGAAGCCTCGCCTCGTCCATTGTCTTCCACATACACGGCAAGTTGCCGCCCGTCGGATATCACCTGAAGGATCACTTCACTCGCACCGGCGTGCTTGAAGACATTCTGCAACAGTTCCTGTACCATCCGGTAAATGATGATCTCATAGGAATGAGGCAGCCGCGAATGGTCACCCAGCCATTCATACT
>CAJBZC010000501.1 GCA_903959965.1 uncultured bacterium | reverse complement strand
CCGGCGGTATTGTTGTTGAAACCGAGGGCATAGAGACCCTGATATGGATAGTATCCGATACCGGCTTCAATACCTGTGCTGCCGTATGATCCGCGGAGCTTCAGTTCATCTACCCATGAGACCTTAAAGAAAGCTTCGCGATCAAGACGCCATGCGGCACCGACAGACCAAAAGTCGGCCCAACGAACATCCTTATAGAAACGGGAGTTACCATCACGGCGGAGAGCTCCGGTCACGAAGTACTTCCCGTCGTAGTCGTAGTTCAACTTTGAAAGATAGCTCTCGATGGTATGAAAATCTGTTTGGGACGAGAGTGAAGAGATGGTGGCAAAGTTGGGGAATTCGGTATTCCCGTCATTGAACAGTTGATCCACCTTAAAACCGGAGAAACCATTGACCTGCAGCCAATAATTCTCATGTCCTGCCAGGGCACCGACATTGTGGCGATTGAACTTTTTATTATAGCTCAACAACTGGTTGAAGGTGTAGGATTGTGTCTTGGAGATATCGCGGCTGGCACGTCCGGAAGGCGCACCGTCGCCGATGAAACGGTTTTCAAATCCTTCCTCCTGATAATCCTGCACATCATACTGGATGTTCGTGGTGAACTTCAAGTCCTTGGTGAAGATGATGTCTGCATAGGAACGGGTGCTCAGGATGTTGCGGTTCCACTGAGCCAGGTTGAGCATGTTCTCATAAATGGCATGACGACCCTGGTTCACCGGACGGAATCCGATGGCCGGGATGTTGCCATAATCGTAGGTATTACCCAGGGCATCCTTTACACGCTCTCCCGTGGCCGGGTTGATGGCATGTACAGGATATATGGGCCCCATGCCACGGGCGAAGGAGAAGGGATTGACGATACCGCCTTCAGCCGGGAACTTACTCTTCACGACGCTGGCGGATAGGTTAGTACCAGTACGGAACCATTTGGTGGGTTGCGTATTGATGTTCATGCGGCCGGTGAATCGTCCGAGTTCGGAACGGGTGACGAAGCCCTTTTCGTTGGTATATCCGAAAGACCCGTAATAGTCGGACTTGTCGTTGCCACCGCTGTAAGTAAGGGTATAATCTGCTCGACTGCCATTGCGGTAGAATGCCTTGAACCAATCGAGGTCATCTGCCGTGTAGATCAGCGAAGAAGCCGAGGGATTCAGGGTGCCATCAGGGAGTACGATCTGATTGGAAGCAACACCACGAAAGGGATTGTATCCTCCCAGCAGACGAGAGATATCATCATAAGCACCGGTTCCATAGATCTGACGTCCGGTGTTCGCGCCGCTGGTGAAACGGGGATAGGTACCGGAGGCTAATCCGCTGGCGTCAGCCTTCGGGATATTATTGGTGAATTGAAGCACATTGCGGAAGGATTCCCACATCAACGGGTAGTATTCGTAGGCATTGACCTGGTCGTATTCAGGAACAGCACGGGAGGTGGAACCCTGGGTCACCTTGAACTGCAGCGTGTTGCGATTCTTCCGGCCCTTCTTGGTGGTCACCATGATTACCCCGTTGCCACCCCGGCTGCCGTACAGCGCAGCGGCAGATGCATCCTTCAGGGTGGAGATGGATTCCACATCTTCGGGGTTGATGTTAGCAAGTCCACCGGCATATGGAGAGCCGTCCACCACGATCAGCGGTGCACTGGAAGCTGTGATGGAACCGAATCCACGCAACCTGATGGCAGGACCT
>CAJBZC010000500.1 GCA_903959965.1 uncultured bacterium | reverse complement strand
CTCCGCAATCCACTGCTGGTGCAAAATCCTCCATATTCCGAATAATCTAACCTAGCAGATATCAAATAAAATAAATATGAAACGAATGCATAAGCCATCACCCCTGATGCTGCTGGCATTGCTGGCTGTATTGATTTCAACAGGAACCGGATGCCGGAAGATGTTCGGGCTGGAATTGCAGCAGGATTCAGAGCACATCACCAGCGTGATCGACCCGCGCATCAACAAATCCGCCTGGCAGTTCCTGCAGGAAAGGAGTTACATGCGGCAGCCGGATACCATCTTCAAACGCATGTATGACGGACTCATTTATGCCGGCATCGACACGGCGGAATACACGCGTGCCGGACGCACCTTTATTTTCCTGAACAACGATGCCATCTATCGGTTTGCAAGTGGCCGTGTTCAGGCCGACTGCTTTTTCGGCCGTTATCTGGTAGCTGGCAAGGTGGGTACCAAATGGTCTGATTATCCGAAGGATTTTGTCAAGAACTACTTTCTGTATCTGATCGCCCAGGGCGAATATTCTTTTGATGATCTGACCCCCGACAACAAGGAGCTGGGTACCCTGATGCCCAAGGGGGTCGAGCCTCTGAATCCAGAGAGCATTATCGCTTTACGTCTTGTCAATGATCGTTTTTCCAAGATGCGGGTGAATGATTATCCCGGCACGGTCTCGTATACCGCCCAGCGTTTTTCTGAGATCCTGACCGGCGGCATCATCAGCACCAATGGCCCGATCCATGTCGCCAACCGCGTTGTGGAGTATCGGATCAAATAGCATACGACAGGTCAAATAAATACAAATGCCCCTTCAAAGATTGTCAACAGTCTTTGAAGGGGCATTTGTATTTATCTCCGCGGCCTGTATATTTAACGCAGCAGCAGTACCCTCTCTAGTCCCCTCGCTTTCATGGCTGCCTGAAAAACATCCTGCATTTGCCGTACCTGGCTGTTTTTTACGATCATGGTATCGAACATAGGAATGAACAGGATCCCCGCCCTCATGGCTCTTTCCATGACGTCCTGCATGAATTCCGACACTTCCCGATGAAGGAGCGTATAGAAATTCTTGTGGTAGAAGTTCATGGGAAGACCGGTAGATAGTTTTTTGAACTGTTTGAGAAATACAATGAATTCCCTGCCGAACAGCGAGGAGACGAGTGCCATCATCGCCGGTCCTTCATTTCCGGTATTCAGTTTCCCGAATACGATATTGCTGAAGAGTCGGTGCATCTCCTTACGTGCCTCGGCGTCGTTGATGCTGTCCCTGCCCATCATCTGTTCTGCCATAAATGCATACATGTCCATGCCGGCTTCCCTGGCCTGTTCAAAGCGCGTAAGATAGCCCTTGGGTATCTGCTGCGACATACCGAAGTTGGAAGGTTGATTTTTCCATTTGTGCAGTAACACATACAGGAATGCGGGCAGGGAAGATCGTATGCGTACTTCTACGGCAGGCTCATCTTCTATCCGGATGTATTTGCGCATATCAGCTGGCAGCCCTGTCAGATAGTGTGAGATGCCTTGTGTGAAATGATTGCGCCTGATGTCATATTGAAAGCGGCGTTTAACATCACTCGTCACTGTTCGGACGGGATAAAGATGTGCCAGGTATGCATTAAATATTCGATGATGTATGGTCCGGAAGGCATCGGGTTGCCGGAGTACCCGCTCAATACGTTTGCGTTCGCGGTCGGTGATGTCACTTCCATAAACCCTGTCCCGCATTTTTTCAAGTTGCAGTTTCCACCACTCCATGAACCGACGCTCCGGATCGGGGATCTCCAGTCGCCCGGCATCCAGCCCTTTTTCCACATGCTGAAGCACCGGATCCCGGTCCGCCACCGTTCTTGAGTAATGGTGAATAATACTGCGTGCGTATTTCGGGTCTTGTATGGATGTTTCTGCGGGCCATTCATGCCGCGTCCACATGAAATCCCGACTCAGTCTAAAATACAGGCAGGTTTTCTCGGCATTGTATTTAGAGGCTGCGGAACGTACTTTGATGATGCGCATCCTGACCAACTGCTTCACCAGTTCCTCCCATCGATAGCCAAGATAGGTCTTGAGGGTTCGGTTGTCCATGTAATGGAACTTCCATTCGGAGACCCCGTCGCGGCCTAGATGCGTGCGCATCAATACGGTGATGAAGAGTGAAACCTTTCGACTGTTGATCACGCCGAAGCGTTCAAGGATTTTTGTCTGGGTCACGGAAGAGAAGTCAAGCATGGTAACGGGCTGACCGGCACCCGGTGTCTTTCTGCTTTTTTTGCTGCACCATTCTCCGCGCAGGGCATTCCAGTATTTACGCGTGATGCGGTGTTTCTGATTGTGCCCGGGGGGATTGCCCGTGCCTTCATCATACCAATCCACATTGTTCCGGTGGCTGTAGTTGCGTCTGCTGATGGTTGCTGTTTCCGTATGCGTCAAGTAAGTCTTCATGTATCGTGGTTCATTCAGGTTGGGATCGAGGGGAGCCAGTTTTTCAGGTTCCGGTAATATGTTGTCTGCCTGAAAGGGGATGCGTGAGAATCCATTCCTTCAGTGACTGGAGGCATTCCTGCATGTTCAATTGATCTGTATCGAGTCTGATTTCTGGATCTGCGGGCGCCTCGTAGGGACTGTTCACACCTGTGAAGTCGCGGATGTCTCCCTTCAGCGCCTTTTGATACAGGCCTTTGGTGTCTCTTTTAATGCAAGTTTCCAGGGATGCGGCGATATGCACTTCGTGAAAACAATGTTCTCCGATGATGTTCCTCGCCCTTTCCCTGTCGGCGGAGAACGGAGATATGAAGGAGCTTATGACCACCATTCCGGCGTCATTGAAAAGTCGGCACAGTTCGGCTACGCGTCTGATGTTCTCCTCCCTTCCCTCACGCGAGAAGTTCAGATCGCTGTTGATCCCCATGCGGGTGTTGTCGCCGTCGATGATGTAGGAGTGTATTCCCTCCTGGTGGAGCCATTCGTCGATGGCCGATGCCAGGGTACTTTTACCGGATCCCGACAATCCGGTGAACCACATGGTAAATGCGGGATGCCCGTTCTTGCGTTCCCTTTCCTGTCTGTTTACGGCGAATTGCTGCCGGAAGAGGTTGCTGCCTTCCTGCGTTTTTTTTCGTTGCCGCTTGAACACTTCAGGCAATCCGTACGGGATGGACACCCATATTCTTTCATGAATGAAGTAAAGGAGGATCTTCGTGAACAGTTCCAGCGCACCGATGCGCACTCCCGTGGGGAGGTCTCCTGTTATGAGGAATCCCAGCAGAATGGTATCAAGTGTACCCACGACCCTCCAGGTGACTGCCTTGGCGAAATGCCGCTTCACAGTGGGGTCCTTTCTGTAGTGGTTTCTGAGCAGGTCGATGATCATGATTAATGGGAGCGTATCCCCGGTTTTTATGGAACCAAATGGCGTTTGTATAACGCATCGAAATTCCCCTCATTTCTGAACGGATGTGGCGGTCTTTTATTTTCCTGGGGGGATAACTTTCATGGTTTGGTGACCCTCGGTACAAGGTTCGACGGGGCTACCTTTGTATCAAATTCCATGATCATGCAGGGTACTACGGAACAGAACGGATTTATGCGGGAGGCTATCCGTCTGGCGGCTGACAATGTTCAAAAGGGTGGTGGACCTTTCGGGGCGGTAGTTGTGCTGGATGGTTGCATTATTGGCTCCGGAGCGAATCGGGTAACAACCTCCCTGGATCCTACGGCGCATGCAGAGATCACCGCCATCCGGGAAGCCTGCAGGCATCTGGGACACTGGCAGTTGACCGGTTGCGAAATTTATTCGAGTTGCGAACCCTGTCCCATGTGTCTCGGAGCCATCTACTGGGCTCGTCCTGCTGCGCTGTATTTTGCCAGCACCCGGGAGGATGCTGCCTCCATCCATTTCGACGATGCATTCATTTACCGGGAACTTCAACAGCCATTGGAGGCACGCAGCATCCCTACCTTTCAATTGTTACGGGATGAAGGGCTTAGGGTATTTTCTGCCTGGGAGACGAATCCGGATAAGATACGCTACTGATTCGGGTCGGATCAGTGCTGTTTCGCGGATCCCTTCTTTTCAGAAAAAAAGATCAGGAACAGAACCAGCACTACGATGGCGATGCCGGCGGGCACATTCCATACGGCTGTCCAGTCGGTGTTGCTTTTGCCGGCGGCTCCTGCAGTTGTATAGGCTGCATATACCTTGCCGGCGATCACTGACCCCAGGAACATCCCGATGCCGTAGGTCGCCAGCGATATCAATGCTTGTGCCTGGGATTTGATCCGTTCTCCTGCCTTCTCATCAGTATAGATCATGCCGGTCACGAAGAAAAAGTCGTAACACACGCCATGGAGAAGGATGGCACCATAGAGCATCCATTCGCTGTTGCCGGCGTTACCATGTCCAAATAAAAAGAACCTCGTGATCCAGGCCAGCAGGCCGATGATCAGGATCTTCTTTACACCCAGCCGACGGAATGCCAGGGGCAGCAGCAGCATGAAAATCACTTCGGAGGCTTGCCCCAGCGACATCTTATTCTCGATCTTGAATCCGGCGGGATCCACTCCCGGAGCGGCGGCTTGATAAGCGTCTGTCAGGGAGGGGTTGGCCCAGGTGTAGTAAAATGACAGGGGGATGCAGATCAGGATCGAAGAGAAAAAGAAGATCAGGAATGAGCGGTCCTTGAAGAGTACGAAGGCATCTTTTCCGACAATGTCACCGAAACTTACCTTGCTTCCGGCTGCGGCCGGCGGGGTGTTGGGCAGGAAGAACGCGAGCACCCCGAGGATCAGTGCGGAGATCATGGCGATGTGGAAGATATCGGCCTTGTCGCCTACCCCGAGCAGTCCCACGAGGTTCACGACAGCGATCCATGCGATCGTACCAAAAACGCGGATGGCCGGAAACTCCTTTTCAGGGTTGCCCATGTGTCGCATGGCGATGGCGGTCGTAAGCGCGATCGTCGGAGCAAAGGTGAGGCAGTAGGCCAGGATGACCCAGACAAACAGATCGGGGTCAGTGATGACGGAGAGTGCGTAAAGGATGCCCGCTCCCAGTAGGTTCAGCACCGCAAGAACGCGTTGAGCCTGAAAGAAGCGGTCCGCCAGCATGCCGACGAAGAAGGGCGCCACGATCATGGCGACGGAGAACATGGCATAACTATTCCCGACCTGATCTCCTGTGGCTTTCAGTTGTACGGTCAGATATTTGCTCATCTGGCCATACCAGGCTCCCCACACGAAGAACTGGAGGAACATCATCAGGGAAAGCAACAGGCGGGTGGACAATCGCATGGGTTGATGTATTTTGGTGTGGACAAGTTAACAAAATATACCTTTTTTTCCGCGTATTCCCAAAACTATCGGTCACCGATGTTCAGCTTTTTGCCTGTTTTTTCCGGACTTTGGCCAGCCAGGGGCAGATTTCCGACAGGGCACAGTTACCGCAGGCAGGATTCCGGGCGGTACAAACGTAACGGCCATGCAGGATCAGCCAGTGGTGAGCCTTATGGACGAGTTCTTTCGGGATGTGTTTGATCAGCTGCAATTCGGCCTGCAAGGGTGTCCTGGCATTTCTGGTGAGGCCTAGCCGGGCGGATACCCGGAATACATGCGTGTCCACTGCCATGTTTGGCTGCTGATCGATGACGGATGTGATGACATTGGCGGTCTTCCTGCCCACCCCCGGTAGTTTCACCAGGTCCTCTACGGTCATGGGGATCTCTCCGTTGAATTCGTTCATCACTTTCTGCGCCATCCCGATCAGGTGCTTCGTCTTATTATTGGGATATGAGATACTTCGGATCAGGGGGAAAAGTTCGTCGAATGTGGCCTGGGCGAGGGAGGCCGGATCCGGGTACTTTTCAAAAATCGCCGGTGTGGTCAGGTTGACTCGTTTGTCGGTGCACTGGGCGGAAAGTATGACTGCCACCAGCAGTTGGTAGGGAGAATCATACAGCAGTTCTGTTTCCGCGTCGGGTTGTTGTTCGCGGAAATGATCCAATACGATGCGATAGCGTTCAGCGGTGGTCATGGGCGGGCGTATGGCTCCGCCAAACTACGCAATTCCTTTGGAAACGTTTTGTTGGTCTGCCTGTTTAGCCTGTCGGGCATAGCGCATGAGGCTGTTCAGCAGCCCATCCGACGGGCTGCAGCGCAGTTTGTCGAGTTCCTGTTGGACTTCTCTGAATTCATCGTACAATTCCCGAACATCCGTGTCAATATGGAGACGGGTTTCGAAATCCCCGGCTTCTTCGGAGTTCATTTCGTCATAGAGGAATCTGAGGATGTCGTCCTTCCCTGCATCATTCTTCATAATACATCGTTTTTTCCGGTGATGGTAATAGCCGGTTGGCCTGGTCTTTAGGTGGATATTGAGAACGCCAGGTTTTCGTAGGGGAAGGTATTGTGAAGAGGTGTCTTCTCCCTTTCAAAACGATGCGATGTAACGTTTATTGCACGTTGGGTAAAAAAAATTCGGTAATCATTCCCTGTCAATGACAAAGACCTGTTCTTCATCGCGTTTCATGAGGTAACGTTCGCGGGCGATCGTCTCGAGTTTCGAGGGGTCGTTACGGATACCTTCGAGGATGATTCGGGTGCTGTCGATCTGTGTGCGGTAGAAATTCCTGCCTGCATTGAGTTTTGACAGTTCCCGGCTTCTTGCGATCTGAAGGAAGAGGTCGTTGTGATCGAAGAAAAGCATCCAGATCAAAAAAAACAGGCTGGTCAGGAGGTATTTATTCCTGATCCAGCCTGGTATGTTTTTGAGCAGATGCATATGTTCTGATCTTGCGGAAGGTGGTCAACCTGTCGGCCGCCGGTTATTTTCCGAAACGAATGCGTCCTTTCGGGTAGATAGCGTCGGCACCCAGCAGTTCTTCGATGCGCAGCAGCTGGTTGTATTTGGCCATTCTGTCTGTCCTGGAGGCGGATCCGGTTTTGATCTGTCCGCAGTTGAGTGCGACGGCGAGGTCGGCGATGGTGGTATCCTCGGTTTCACCGCTGCGGTGGCTCATGATGGTGGTATAGCCATTGTGCTGTGCGAGTTGCACGGCGTTTATCGTTTCGGTTACGGTGCCGATCTGGTTCACTTTCACCAGGATGCTGTTGGCAACACCGGTATCAATACCCTGTTGCAGGCGTTTTACGTTGGTGACGAAGAGATCATCGCCCACGAGCTGACATTTGCTACCGACAGAATCCGTGAGTTTCTTCCAG
Organism: uncultured bacterium; assembly: GCA_903959965.1. GTDB lineage: Bacteria > Bacteroidota > Bacteroidia > Chitinophagales > Chitinophagaceae > Pollutibacter. The sequence continues at coordinate 16,010 of CAJBZC010000500.1, read as the reverse complement.
CCGGACCAGTCGTCTTCGGCCATGCCGTCTTCTATGGAAACGATGGGATATTTGTTGACCCATTCGGTCCAGTAGGCGACCATTTCATCGGAGCTGATGATCTTGCCGCTGCTCTTGTAGAATTTGTAGGTGCCTTTTTCTTCATCGAACATCTCGCTGGTGGCGGCATCCATGGCGATGGAGATCTGCTCTCCGGGCTTGTATCCGGCGGCTTCGATCGCCATCAGGACGGTTTCAATCGCTTCCTCATTGCTTTGGATATCGGGCGCAAATCCGCCTTCATCGCCGACGTTGGTGCTGTAGCCTTTTTTCTTCAGTACGCTTTTGAGGTGATGGAAGATTTCCACGCCCCAGCGGAGTCCTTCGCTGAAATGCGAAGCGCCGACGGGTACGATCATGAACTCCTGGAAATCGATCTTGTTATCGGCATGTGCACCACCGTTTAGGATGTTCATCAGCGGCATGGGCATTACCGTGGCGTTGACACCGCCGAGGTAGCGATACAGCGGGAGTCCGCTTTCCTGGGCAGCGGCCCTTGCCACGGCCATGGATACGGCGAGGGTGGCGTTAGCGCCCATGTTCGCCTTGTTTTCAGTGCCGTCGATGCGCAGCAGCATATGGTCGATATGGGTCTGCTCGTTGACGTTGATGCCGATGAGCTGGTCGGCGATGGTATCATTGATATTGGCGACGGCCTTGAGCACACCCTTGCCCATGTAGACGGATTTGTCGCCGTCACGAAGTTCTACGGCTTCGTGTTTACCGGTGGAAGCGCCGGAGGGCACGGCCGCTCTTCCGATCACACCGTCTTCGGTGATGACATCCACTTCGACGGTTGGGTTTCCGCGGCTGTCAAGAATCTGTCTGGCATGGACATCTGTGATGTAACTCATATCTGTTGGAAATTTATGGAACGCCTGTCACGCGCGACGTTGGCGTCCGGGGTTTAGAATCAGTTTGGCCGGGTGAGTTTTCGGAATACTTCCTCCAGACTGCCGGCTTCGGTGTGCAAAGAAACGATATTCAGCGTATGCGACAAAGACAGTTCAAGGAGTCGGCGTCGCATGGCTTCCGGGTCGTCGGTTTGGATGCTCCAATGCAAGCCGTCTGTGCTACCCGCCACGCGGGTGGCGGGGATGGCCGCCATCATGGTCGGATCGGGAGCGATGGCGAAGCTTACCCGGATCAGACCCTGACCGGCTGTCTGTTGCAGTTGATCGAGCCGGTCATCCGCGACGATGCGTCCCTGATGGATGATGATCACCCGATCACACAAGGCTTCAACCTCTTGAAGGATGTGGGAAGAAAACAGCACGGTTTTGTCTTTTCCAAGCCTGCGTATGACCTCCCTGATCTCTGAGATCTGGTTGGGGTCAAAACCGGTGGTCGGTTCGTCAAGGATCAGCACTTCCGGGTTATGAATCAACGCGGCGGCGAATCCCACTCGCTGTCTGTAGCCTTTAGAGAGTTGGCCGATGCGTTTACCGGCCTCAGGCATGAGTCCGGTGGTAACCATGGCCTCTTCGACGGCTTTTTTCCGGTCAGCCAGCCGATGTACCGAAGCCATGAAGTCGAGATATTCCCGGATGTACATATCCGGATACAGGGGATTGTGTTCGGGCAGATAGCCCAGACATCGTCTGGCGCTGATGGGGTCCCTTTGCACGGAAATCCCACAAACATGGACACTGCCTGCGTCGGGATGCAGGTATCCGGTGATCATTTTGAGGGTGGTGGACTTCCCGGCGCCATTGGGTCCGAGGAATCCCACGATTTCGCCCTGACCGACCCGGAAGGAGACGTCATCCACGGCGCGTTGGGTTCCGTATGATTTTCCGAGGCGGCTGACTTCAATGGACATGCTGCAAAGTTAGTCCTCCGGCAGCTCCGCCGAACTATCCGGCAGATGATCGTACTCACCTTTCCAGGCGAACCATCCGAAAAGCAGGAGACCGAAGGCGATGGGTAAGAACACAACGATGAAGACGGTCCACTGGATGCGGGTATCCACGGTGGGATTGCGGGCGATTTCCTGATGTGCGGTCGAGGCCAGGAGCCAGACGGCAGCAGGTGCCAGCCCCATCCAGATCCAGCCGGCCAGTCTCTTTAATTTATTCATCACAGTTTCGTTTAGTCGTTGACGTTAGGATCGATGCGGTTGCTTACATACAAGGTGCCGATCACCAGGCATATGGTTGCGACCCCGATGGGATACCATAAGCCAACCAGCGGATCTCCCTGGCGGATGGTAGTGAGCAGCAGGGCGATGAAGGGGGTAAGTCCGCCAAACACGCCGTTGCCGATATGATAGGGCAGCGACATAGAAGTGTAGCGGATTCGGGTGGGGAAGAGTTCCACCAGGAAGGCAGCAATCGGCCCGTACACCATCGTCACAAACATGATCTGTACAAATACCAGGAGGATCATCTGCCAGTAAAGGCCGGAAGGTAAGGTTCTGCTGGTCTTTCCTTTCCCTTTGGCGGTGGGTTTCTCCGACTGGAAGAGGGTGTCCTTCCTGACTTCCTTCTCTATGATGCCATTGTCGAATTGAGCGATCGTCGTCACATTCACCAGGCTGTGGTCACTGTTGCCTGCGGGCAGGATCATCCGGTCTACACGGCTCCTGGCGGGGTCCGCGGTCATGCCTTTCGTATCGCTGATGGACAGCATCTGACGATAGATCGGCCGGTAGGAAATGATCGCAAGGAACATCCCCAGCAGCATGATCCATTTGCGCCCGATCCGGTCGCTCAGCCATCCGAAGAGGATGAAGCCCGGGGTGGCGAGCACGATGGCCCAGATCAGTATGGTTCGGGTCTGACCGAAGTCGAGCCGGCATACGTTTTCCATGAAAGTCTGCGCATAGAACTGCCCCGTGTACCATACGACGCCCTGTCCCATGACCATACCAAAGAGCGCCAGCAGCACCATTTTTAGGTTGGCACGGTGTACGAAACTTTCTTTCAGCGGGTTCTTCGAAATCTTCCCGGAGGCCTTGATCTCCGTAAATAACGGGGATTCCTTCATCCTCAAACGGATGTACACGGAGACGCCGACCAGCAAAATGGACAGCAGGAACGGAATGCGCCATCCCCAGTCCTCGAATTTCTGCACCGATATCAATGGATCCGTATCCAGGCTGCTGCGCGTGCCCAGGATGATCCCCAGGGAAAGCAGCAGTCCGAGTGTTGCCGTAGTCTGTATCCAGCTGGTATAATATCCTCTTTTCTCGTCCGGGGCATGTTCCGCGACGTAGGTGGCGGCGCCGCCGTATTCTCCGCCCAGCGCCAAGCCCTGGATCAGGCGCAGTAACAGTACGATGATGGGTGCCGCGAAACCAATCTGACCATATCCCGGCACCAGACCGATGGCGAAGGTTGAACCGCCCATCAGGATAAGCGTCAACAGAAAAGTGTATTTGCGACCCACCAGGTCACCCAGGCGGCCAAAAACCAGGGCCCCAAAGGGTCTGACGATGAACCCCGCGGCAAAGGTGGCCAGCGTGGCGAGCAGTGCCGCCGTCGGGTTGGTTTGCGGGAAGAACTGGGCGGCAATGATGGGAGCGAGACTGCCGAAAATGTAAAAATCATACCATTCGATCAGGGTGCCGACGGAAGACGCACCGATCACTTTCCAGATCGGATTGGCAGTCTGATCCTGTTGCTGTAAACGCATGTTGTCTTAAAGGGATTTTGATGCAATGGAATTGTAAGAGCACCGAATATAAATTATTTACGCCAAGACCCCGGTCGGCATCACCGATAATTTTTAACTTAGGCGAATAAATTTTATTGCGATCATCATGTCTTATCCCTATCAGATTGAGTCTTACGAAGCCTATCAGGAGGCGTGGAAGAAAAGTGTGGAAGACCCCGAAGGTTTCTGGGGAGAAGTGGCGGAACATTTCATGTGGCGCCGTAAGTGGGACAAGGTATTGTCCTGGAATTTCCGGGAACCGGATGTGAAGTGGTTCGAGGGCGGGCGGCTCAATATCACAGAGAATTGCCTCGACCGGCATCTGGAGCAATATGGAAATTATCCTGCGATCATCTGGGAGCCCAACAATCCCGAAGAGCATCATCGGGTGCTGACCTATCAGCAGCTTTACTTCAAGGTCAACCAGTTCGCGCATGTCCTGCACAATAACGGCGTGCGTAAGGGCGACCGGGTTTGTATTTATATGGGTATGATCCCGGAGCTCGCCATTGCCGTACTGGCCTGCGCTCGGGTGGGGGCCATCCATTCCGTGATCTTTGGTGGGTTCTCCGCCCAGAGTATTGCGGATCGTTTGCAGGATGCGCGTGCGGAATTCATCGTCACCTGCGACGGTGCTTTCCGGGGCGCTAAGGATATTCCCTTGAAAAGCGTGATCGACGACGCACTGATCGCCTGTCCTTTTGTGAAGCGAACGATCGTCTTCACCCGCACCCGCACACCCGTCAGCATGATCAAGGGGCGCGACGTGTGGTGGGAGGATGAGATCCACAAGGTCGAAACCCTCGGCAATCCTCCCTTCCCGGCCGTGGAGATGGACGCGGAGGACCCGTTGTTCATCCTCTACACCTCCGGATCCACGGGCAAGCCTAAGGGTGTCGTACATGCCTGCGCCGGTTACATGGTTTACACCAACTACACGTTTGTCAATGTGTTCCAATACAAGCCGGGCGAAGTGCATTTTTGCACGGCTGACATCGGCTGGATCACCGGTCATTCATACATCGTTTACGGTCCGCTTAGTGCAGGCGCGACTTCCCTGATGTTCGAAGGCATCCCCACCTGGCCGGATGCCGGTCGTTTCTGGGATATCGTCGACAAGTTCCGGGTGAATATTCTGTACACGGCGCCTACTGCCATCCGCAGTCTGATGGCCTTCGGCCTGGGCCCTTTGCAGGGAAAGCACCTCGACTCCCTCCGTGTCCTGGGTACCGTCGGAGAACCCATCAACGACGAAGCCTGGCAATGGTACAACGAGCATGTCGGAAAACGCAGATGTCCTATTGTGGATACCTGGTGGCAGACTGAAACCGGTGGTGTACTGATCAGCAATCTCGCCGGGGTGACGCCTTCCAAACCGACTTTCGCGACCCTCCCTCTCCCGGGCGTCGAACCTCTCCTGGTGGATGAGCAGGGCCAGGAGATCAAAGGCAATAATGTCAGTGGAAATCTGTGTATCAGATCGCCCTGGCCTTCTGTGATCCGCACCACCTATGGAGATCATGAACGTTGTCAGAAGAATTACTTCTCGGCCTATCCCGAATTATATTTCACAGGTGATGGCGCCATGCGTGATGAGAACGGTTTCTATCGCATCACCGGCCGGGTGGATGATGTACTCAATGTAAGTGGTCACCGCATCGGTACGGCAGAGGTGGAGAATGCCATCAACATGCATGCCGGCGTCGTGGAAAGCGCGGTGGTCGGCTATCCGCATGATATCAAGGGACAGGGCATCTATGCCTATGTCATCTTCAGCGAAATGCATGGAGATGAGGAGCTAACGCGCCGGGATATCACCCACACGGTCAGCCGGATCATCGGCCCCATTGCGAAGCCTGATAAGATCCAATTCGTGAAGGGACTGCCGAAAACCCGCAGCGGAAAGATCATGCGCCGCATTCTTCGGAAGATCGCGGAAGGGGAGACGGAAAACCTGGGGGATACTACTACACTGCTGGATCCGTCCGTCGTGCAGGACATCTCGAAGGGAAGACTCACGCACTGATCCGTACCATCATTTACGGATCTCTACGGACGTGCCTACCGGCAGCATCTCGTACAACTCGGAGATATGGCTATATTTCACGGAGATGCAGCCCTCTGTCCAGTTCATGAACCTATCGACTGCGTATTCTTCGTTCATTCTGGTGCCATGGATGCCGATGCCTCCGCAGATCCGGGAGGAGCGTGGGATCTGGCCTGTTTTTTTTCGGTCTGTGAAGCGCGTCAGACTTTCCGGGTTGGGGTAATCAAGCAGGAGGAAGAAGCCCCATTCAGGATGTTTTCGTTTTCCAGTAATGCGGAAGCGTCCTTCAGGGGTTCGTCTGTCTCCTTCCATTAGTTTATCGCCCTGGTCTTTGTTGCCAAACACGACGGGATAGGTGGCGATCCACTCTCCATTTTCGAAGAGCATGAGTTCATAGTCCGATTTGTCGATGACAACGGAATACTGAATGTCGGCCGGTGTAGCATCTGCCCTTCTGACTGTATCGCCTGCGATTGGACGGATACCAGCGAATGACATCAACGACTGAAAAGGAAAGAGCAGGAACAGCGGGCTGAATTTCATGGCGGGTCAACCTTTTGATGGCTAGGGGCAAATCTGATGCCCGAATCCTTCCCGGGCATCGGTTTTGCCCGGTTTTTTGAAAATTTTGGGAGTGCGGGAACCCTTAAGCATGGCAAAGCCTCCTCCGACATCGAAGAAGGCTTTGCCTTATATTAATCATAGACGCAGGTTATCGCTCCAGGGTTGGCAGGGGCAGGTCGCGTTTCATCATCGCTTCGCGGTTAGCCATTTCCCAGGCGGTGTGGAAAACAAGGCGCGCGCGCTTGGCGAGCAGGGGGTAGTTGATCTTGTCGGGCGTGTCGGTGGGCTTGTGGTAATCTGCTTTCAGCATCCCGTCGTAATAGAAGATGATGGGTACTCCTTTCCGGGCAAAGTTGTAGTGGTCGCTCCGGAAATAGATGCGTTCCTTATCATTAGGATCGTTGAATTTGTAGTCGAGCGTCATCTTCAGGTATTTCGCGTTGACGGCTTCGCTGACGGGTTTGAGTTCGGTACTGAGTTTGTCGTCTCCCACCACATACACATAGTTGAGGGTATCGGGCTTGCTGCGTTCCGTGTCTACCCTGCCGATCATGTCTATATTGAGGTTTGCCGTGATCTTGTCAATAGCGATGGTGGGATGTTCGGAGTAGTACTCGGATCCCCAGAGGCCTTTTTCTTCACCGCTGACGGTCATGAAAAGAATACTGCGGCGCGGGCCTTTGCCGGCCTGTTTAGCCTTTACGAATGCTTCGGCGATTTCCAGGACACCCACCGTGCCGGATCCGTCGTCGTCGGCTCCGTAGTAGATGACGTCGCCGCGTTTTCCGAGATGGTCGTAATGTGCGGTGAGTACGAGGTATTCATCTTTTTTATCGGTGCCTTCGAGTACGCCCAGCACGTTGGTGCTTTCGAGGAATCGGGTGACTTTCTGAAATTCGAGTTCGGTTTCGGCGTTCAGGACGACGGGTTTGAGGGCTTCAGCGCGACCTTTTTCTTTCCAGGCGGCGAACTCAGTTCCGGCGAGGAGGCCGGCCGTTTGTTCGGAGACCATGAAGGTGTTGGGCGGCAGGGATGCCTTAAACAGTTCGGTGTACATATTGCCGGAAGGCATGAGTGCCCGACGCGGAAAGCCGGAGCCCACGAGGAGAACTGCGGCGGCTCCTTTCTTCTGGGCGTTTCGGATCTTGGCGAAGGTGCTGGCTGGTGAATTAAAGCCCTGGGTTTTGGGTTTGTAGGAGGAGGGGGCGCCTTCGAGCAACATCACGGCTTTACCGTGTACGTCCTGGTTTCCGTAGTCATCGTAACCTTCATCGACGATGCCATGACCGACGAATACCACTTCGGAGAAGTACTGGATCTGGTTGTGGTTGAACATCATGACCGGCTGGAAATCCGTGTTGGTCTGCAGGACTTTCCCGTTGATGACCATCCGGCTGCCGATCAGGGAGTCGCGGTACACGGGGAACGCCATTTGGTACCCATTGGCGGTGCCGGGTGTAAGTCCCAGGCTGCGGAAATGCTGTTCGATATAGGCGGCTGCCTTGCGCTGGCCTTCGGTGGCGGTTTCCCGGCCTTCCATTTCGGCACCTGCCACCGTGTAGAGGTGATTTTTCAGATCTGCCTCGGTGATGGTAGCCGAAAAGGGCCGCGGATCCGATGTTTTGGGCTGAGCGATCAAGGCCTGGGTTGACAGGAGACCCAGGAGCATCAGGGAAATTCTCATGTGTTTGATGATTTGGAGCGTCTTGAATGATGAATGGGATCAGGCGCAGGCGATCTTCCCCACGCGTGTAGCGTGTCGTCCGCCTTCAAAGTCGGTAGCGATGAACTTGTCCACCATCTGCCGGGAGATTTCTGTGGACACATATCTGGCGGGGACGCAAAGGATATTGGCATCGTTATGAGACCTCGCCAGTTCGGCGATCGGGACATTCCAGCAAATGGCGGCCCTGATATCTGCATGTTTGTTGGCGGTCATGGCCACGCCGTTGCCGGAACCACAGAAGAGAATACCGAAGGCACATTCTCCCTTTTCCACGGCCAGCGCCACCTGATGGGCATGGTCGGGATAGTCGACAGAATCCTTTGAGTGCGTACCCAGATCGAGGACTGTGAGTCCGAGGCCTTCGAGATGCGCTTTGATGTCTTCCTTGTACTCGAATCCGGCATGGTCGCATCCCAGTGCGATCGGCAGGAAGAGGTTGAATGATGAATGGTTCATGTCTTACTTGTATCTATTCTTACTGCCTTTCGATGTTTCGGCTCAACTCCATTCCTTCCAGGCCTTCTCTTTTTTAGCATTAACCCGTGCTGAGATCAGGATGCTGATCTCATACAGGAGGACGAGGGGTATCACCACCACGAGCTGGCTGCCCCAGTCGGGAGACGGGGTGATGATGGCGGCGATCACCAGCAGGGCGACATAGGCGTATTTGCGGTAGTTGCGCAGGAAATCCGGGGTGACGAGTCCCATGCTGGACAGCACCCAGGAAGCCATGGGCAGTTCGAAAGCGAGTCCTGCGCCCAGTGTAATATCGATCAGGGTGTCCAGGTAATCTGACAGTGTCGGCCGGTATTCGAGCATGGCTGCCGTGCCTATCTTATAATTGGACAGAAAGTTGAACGTGAAAGGTGCCAGCATGAAATAGCCGAAGGCTGCCCCGATGAAGAAGAACAGGCTCACCCAGAAGATGATGCCTCTGGTGTGTTTTAGTTCGTTATCGGTCAGGGCGGGCTTTATGAAGCGCCATACCTCCCAGAGCAGGTAAGGGAAGCCAACGACAATAGAGCAGGTGATGGCCATGGTGATGCTCGACATGAAGGTGCCGCTGACGCTGGTGACCTGGAGTTTCATGTCCATCGGAGGCATGCAGAGAGAGTCTCCCATACCCAGGCTATGGCTGAGCCAGCACAGGAAGCGATAGGAAACGAAATCGTTCCGTGTCGGCCCCATGATGATCTGGTCGAATATGAAGTCTATGAATACAAAGCAGACGATGGCTGAGATGAAAACGAAGAGAACGGCGCGGATGATATGCCAGCGCAGTGCTTCCAGATGGTCAATGAAGCTCATCTCCGAGCTGTTGTCGTCCATTCCGCGAATGCGTTGAAAAAAGTCTTTCCGATCTGAAGATGTGTTGCTCAGCGTTTACGTTTTTAACGGATGTAAAGTTAGGGCATTGCGGTCAAACCTAACCGATCCCGTTCAGGAGAGCCGCTCCATCCTGACGGTTCTTGGGGATGCTTTTGTAATGAGCGGGGATGAAGCCCGACGGGGATTGCAATGCCCATAAAACGACAGCTCCTTTCCTGATATTATATGGTGAATCTGATTCGTTCAGGCGTCTTCAGAAAGGAATCGTCCGACAATGTCTTCTGCAGCCGCCACGGCGGTTGACAGATCATCGTTGACGATCACATGGTCGAATTTGTTGGCGTAGGAGAGTTCGAATTCCGCTTTTTCCAGTCTCATGTTTATCGAGGCTTCGGTATCCGTACCTCTTTGTCTGAGCCGTCGTTCCAGTTCTTGCATACCGGGAGGGCGAATGAACAAGGAGGTGCACAGAGACCGATGCTGTTCCATGACCCGCATGGCGCCCTTCACGTCAATATCCAGCATGGGGGCCCTGCCTGAATCCCAGATGCGTTCGACTTCAGACATGAGGGTACCGTAGTATTTTCCTTCGTATACCATCTCCCATTCCAAAAAGGCTCCGGCGTCGATGAGTTCGCGAAATCGTTGGGCCGACATGAAATGGTAGTCTTGTCCGTTCACTTCCTGACCCCGGGGTTCGCGGGTTGCAGCGGAGACGGAGAAGGCGAGTTTATCAGGGAATCGTTCCAGCAGGTGTCGGGTGATCGTGGTCTTTCCTGCACCCGAGGGGGCGGTGATGATCACGATCCGTTTCGAATGGCCGGACATGTATTGGCTTATTTGAAGCGTTTCTTCTGGAATTTCTGAGGCCTGTTCTTGTTATTTCCCTGTCCGACTTGTGGTATGCCGGGTCTTCCATTGTTGCGGGGGGTGAAACCGGGTTTTCCTCTTTTGACGAAGCGTTGCTCATCGCGTTCCCGGAAGGCTTTCACGAATGGGGTAGCGGTGAATTCCAATTGACCTCCGGTGATCACGTTGAGTTCCTGGCGGATGGCATCGTCGTGTACGAGTTCCCGATGCCATGTGTTGTATGCCAGTTTCATGTAATAGGCGATGGCGTGTGCGAAGCCTGATCGCTTCTCTGGATTTTCTTCTGCCAGTGCCTTGTTGACGATGGTTTCCAGATGTACTCCCAGGTGGGAGAATTTTGGATATCGTTTGGGATATTTGAGCGGTTGCGGTTTAGCCCGGAGCGATTCCCGGGTGGGGATCGGATAGGGACTGTCGACATCCAGTTTGAAGTCTGAGATCAGGAAGAGATGATCCCAGAGTTTATGTCTGAAATCCTCCTGATTCTTGAGTTGCGGATTGAGGAATCCCATGAGTTCGATGACGGCGAGGGCGTTAGCCTGTCTTCTCTCTCTGTCTTCGATGGTCAGCATGTGATCGACCATTTTCTGCACGTGCCGGCCGTATTCCCGCATTTCCAAATGGTTGCGGGTGGTATTGTACTCCATAAACTTTCTTGGGTGGAGCTACGAAGTTACGTCAATTCCCGTAAATCTGCCAGTGCCTACAAACCCGGCTGCTTTACCGTAGTTTTGGGGCATCGGCATGCGTATCGTCATCAATACCAGGTTTTCGAATTACGCCTATGAGGAGGGCTACGGGCGATTCACCCGGGAGATCTCTGGCAGGCTGGCGTCGTTATCGGGGGCAGATGATTATCTGTTTGTATATGACCGGGAGCTGAGGGAAGTAGCACCGGTTATTCCCGGGCTGTCCGCCCATGTACTGGGGCCTCCGGCCAGGCATCCGCTGCTGTGGAAGTTCTGGTATGATGTTCGGATTCCGGCCTTTCTTCGACGACAGCGGGCGGATGTTTTTTTTTCGCCGGACGGTCTCTGCTCATTGCGGACGAAGGTTCCGCAGGTGATGGTGATCCATGACCTGGCTTTTCTCCACTTTCCCGCCTTTCTGCCCAAGTGGCAGCAGGCATACCTGGCCTGGCACACGCCGGCCTGCATCAGAAAGGCGGCCCGCGTCATCACGGTGTCTGAGCATTCCAGGGCGGACATCCTCCGTCATTATCCCTTTGCTGAGGGTAAGGTTGAGGTTGTTCATAATGCCGTGGATCCGTCTTTTCAGCCGGTTGACTGGGAGGGTCGCCAGCTGGCCATGAATCGATTCGCCGATGGGTGTGCCTATTTCCTGGTGGTCGGGTCGATACATCCGAGAAAAAATCTGATCAATCTGCTGAAAGGGTTTTCTATCTTCAAGAAGCGTCTGCGATCGAACATGAAACTGGTCATCACCGGGAGGCTGGCCTGGCAGCATGGGGATTTCGAGGATATGCTTTCGCGCTATGCCTATCGGTCGGAGGTGCGTCTGACGGGCTATCTGCCTGCTGCCGAAATGCCGCTGCTGGTGGGTGGGGCCTATGCGCTGGTCTACCCGTCTTTGTGGGAAGGCTTTGGCATTCCAGTGCTGGAGGCGATGCAGGCGGGTGTGCCCGTATTGTGTTCGGGTAACTCTGCCATGCCTGAGGTGGCCGGGGAGGCCGGACTTTTTTTTGATCCACTGCAGCCTGAAGATATTGCGGCACAGCTTTCGCGCGTTTATAAGGACGAGCCGGGCCGTTCGGTGATGATTCGGCGCGGTTTGGAACGTGCAACAGCCTTTCGATGGGACGATTCCGCCCGACGTGTGTCGGAATTATTGCGGGAAGCGGCCGACAGGGGATGATTGCCTACCTTTGCCACCTAATCAAGACAGCATATGACCTCTACCATTTCCATTGATGTGACGCTCGATCCGGACAAGATACCCGAATCGATCCAGTGGGAAGCCAGCCAGTCGACCGTTGACCAGAAGCAGAAGGCCAAGGCCATGACCCTTTCCCTCTGGGATGGTCAGGAGAAGGCTGCCATGCGTATAGACCTTTGGACAAAGGACATGATGGTCGATGAGATGGCCGATTTTTACTACCAGAGCCTGATGGGTCTGGCGGATAGTTTCGATCGGGCCACACACCAGCAGGAACTGGCCAGTGACATGCGAAGGTTTGCGAAGGACTTCTATCAGAAGTTTCGTGACCAACAGCAGAAACTGGCTGAAAAGGGCCTTTGATCAATGCGCATCTTTTACCCGATCGAATGCAGGTCCGGTTTCGGCCTGTTCCAACTGTTTTAAATAAACCAGGCAGATATGTCATTGGAGAAAAAGGTGAATGACGACATCAAGTCGGCCATGCTGGCACGAGACGAGGCCGGCTTGAGGGCACTTCGCGCCATCAAGGCGGCTATACTCCTGGCCCGGACGTCGGAGGGCGGGCAGGCTGTCATGTCGCCGGAGGATGAATTGCGTCTGCTTCAGAAACTCGTCAAGCAGCGGAGGGATTCGCTGGAGATTTTTGAAAAGCAACAACGGTCAGACCTGGCCGTGAAGGAGCGTGAGGAGATCGAAGTGATCGAACGTTTTCTTCCGAGCCAACTATCGCCAGAAGCCCTGAAGGAGGCCGTTGCGGGCATCATTGCAGAGGTAGGAGCATCCGGACCTGCGGACATGGGAAAGGTGATGGGGCTGGCCACAAAACGATTGACCGGCCAGGCTGACGGCAAGGCTATTTCGGAAATCGTTCGTACGCTCCTCTCAAACCGGGGTTGATGTGGATCGATATCGTCACTGTGGGCATCCTCGCCTATGCCGGCTGGCAGGGCTTCAGGAAAGGGTTCATCATGGCGATGTTTTCTTTCGCGGCATTTTTCATCGGATGGGCGGCTGCCATGAAATTGTCTGCGGTATCGGCGGTGTGGATTTCCGAAGCATCAGGCATGCCATCGAAATGGTGGCCCCTACTTTCTTTTATCGTGCTTCTGGTGGTGGTTTCGGCTTTTGTTAGAAACCTGGGTGGACTGGTAGAAAAAACGGCGGAGGATGTGATGCTGGGTCCCCTGAACCGGATGGCCGGTTTCGTCGTTTTTGCGTTGTCGTATATGATGTTGTACAGCATCGTATTGTATTATGTCGACAGGTTGGGACTGATCCGTGCTGAAGTGCGCGATGGTTCATCTACCTTTGCCATGGTTTCTGAATGGGGGCCTGCTGCGATCGGCACATTGGGGAAACTGATTCCCTTCCTGGGTGATGTCTTTCAGGAACTGCAGCGTTTCTTTGATGGCATCACTGTAAAGGGGGAAATTAAACACCAGATTTGATGTTCGCTGACAAACCCTATTTTTATACAGGGTGGGGGTATTTGATATAAACCATTATTTTAGCGGACAGACTGCAAACACAAGTAACCAGTTATTGATGGATTATTCGGTCAAACAGGAAGGTAAATTCAGATACATAGAAGAGGGGCAGGGTGAAACACTCCTGTTGCTCCACGGGCTGTTTGGCGCCATGAGCAATTTTCGGGGCATCATCGACCATTTCCGAAATGAGGGATTCAGGGTGATCGTCCCGATTCTACCGCTGTTCGATCTGGACCTGCTGCACACATCTGTAGGCGGACTTCAGAAGTTCGTTCACAAGTTCATCGAGCATAAGGATCTGCGCGATATCCATTTGCTGGGGAATTCCCTGGGGGGGCATGTGGCGCTCGTGTATGTATTGAAGCATCCTGATCGGGTGCGTTCGCTGACCCTGACCGGCAGTTCCGGCTTGTTCGAGCATGGCATGGGCGACAGTTATCCCAAGCGTGGCGACTACGACTACATCAAGAACAAGACGGAGCAGACCTTTTATAACCCGAAGACGGCGACCAAGGAATTGGTTGACGAGGTGTTCGGCATTGTCAATGAACGGCTGAAGGTCATCAAGATCCTGGCTTTGGCGAAGAGCGCCATCCGCAACAATCTGTCGGATGAGCTCAAAGAGATCGACAAACCCACCTTGCTCATCTGGGGCAATAACGACATTGTGACCCCGCCCTATGTGGGCCGTGAGTTCCAACGGCTCATCCGTGGCAGCGAACTTCATTTCATTGATGAGTGCGGTCATGCACCGATGATGGAGTTGCCTGATGAATTCAATATCATACTGAAACAGTTCCTGCTGAAGTTGAGGCAGACGGAACCCGTCGGCTTAGGCTAATCGGCATCCATATCCAAAGAGGAGACCCGTCCAATGTATTGCGAGCAACTTATCTCGGGAGAGATCCCCGTGCTTGGTCCACAGGATTCTGTCGGACATGCACTCCACCAGATGGAGGAGTGGAAGTTGCGGCATCTGCCCGTGACGGAGGGCTCTCATTATCTTGGCATGTTGGCGGAGGATGATTTGCTGGATATTTCGGAGGATACGGAACTGGCGCCGCTCACGGATCGTCTTCGCAAGATTTCCGTTCATTCGCATGACATATTCCTGACCGCTGTCAGGCGCAGTCGTGAGATGCATTCCGATGTCGTGGCCGTTTTGTCTGAGCAGGATGTCTTTGAGGGGGTGATCACCCAGGAGGGTATGATGCGCGAACTTTCGAGATTCACGGGTGTGTCCGAGAGCGGATCGCTGGTGGTCCTGGAGATGGACAGGCATACTTACGCCCCCGGAGAGATCAACCGCCTGGTAGAATCCAATGATGCGATCATTACACAACTCAACACCTGGTACGATTCCACGACGCAGCGACTGACGGTGATTTTGCGGATCAACCGGGAAGAGGTATCGGATATTATAGCAACGTTCCAGCGATACGAATACACGGTCCGGTACTATCTGGGGGAGGAGTTATTTCGCAACGAGTTGCAATCAAATCTTGAGCATCTGTTGAATTATCTGAACATCTGACCTTCCACTCCCCGTATTCATGTAATTTTCAGGCATGTTGGTGCCTGTGAAACCCTTCCTGCTGATTTTTTGCTGTCTGCTTACCGCGATGCAAGGTCTTGCGCAGGCGCCCTATCCGCTTCGACAGGGTAGTCCGGACACTTCGGATCCGGCCGTCCGACATACCATCCGAAATATTCTGGTGCAGGGTGCCCGAAAGACGCGCCCGTTCATCATCATGCGTGAATTCGCTTTGGAGGAGGGCAGTTCGTATCTGTTGGCAGACATTAATTCGGGTATACGCACGACCCGCCAGAACCTCATCAATACCGCCCTGTTTGTGGAGGTCACTGTCCAGCCGTCTGAATGGGTCGGCGATACGCTTGACCTCGTGGTGGAATTAAAGGAACGTTGGTACTACTGGCCTTTTTTCTATTTCAAGCCGATCGATCGAAACTGGAATGTATGGCTCAATCAATACGATGCAAGTCTCGAGCGGGTCAATTATGGGGTCAAGCTCAAGGGGGATAACATAACGGGGAGGAATGACAAGGTCAATATCTGGATCATTGACGGTTATGCCAGACAGTTGACATTGAAGTATTTCAATCCCTTTGCTGACAAGTCTCTTCGTCATGGCTATGGTTTTGAATTGTCCCGATCATTCACCCGGGAAGTGAATTACGGCAGCCTCAGTAACCGCCAGCAGTTTTTCAAGGATGAGAACGGGTTCATGCGGCAACAATACTATGCCGGGTTAACCTATTCTTACCGGAAGGGTTCCGTCAACAGGCACACGGCCAGGCTTGGTTTGGTCAAGGAGAGGGTATCTGATTCCATTCTTAACCGGAATCCCGACTTTTTAGGTGATGGGCG
>CAJBZC010000499.1 GCA_903959965.1 uncultured bacterium | reverse complement strand
GCTCCGCTCGGAATGGACAACCGAGAAAATTTGTTTTTAAGCGTCAAATACAAGGTCCCTCGGAGGCCTCGGGATGACAGCGAGAGAGGAGTGCGTTTTTTGATACACAAAATGAAATTAATCGATCCTTTTATTTTCATCCTCCCTCAATTGCCATCCCGAGGCCTCCGAGGGACCTTGTATTGACTGCTCACACTCGTGAAAACACAAACATAGAATGACATTGATTTTTGGTCACTGATGGCCCTAAGCCCCCCCTAATTGTCATTTCGAGCGAAGCTAGAAATCTTGTATTGGGCTTCATCAAAACAACTGGGACACACCTGTCCACACGCCCCGACGAACCATCACCTCAGGATAAATACACCTCCAACAAACCGTCCGGCAGCTCAAGCATCACCCGCAGACCTTGGTGATCGATCTCCACCAGGGTGGATTCGTTCAATGGCAGCAGGACTTCCTTTCCATCCACCTCACCCCTCAACAGGATCTGATGTGGCTGCTCTATAACCTCCAGCACCTCGCAGAGCTCCCGGCCATCTGCCACGATCATGTAACCCAGCAGCGAGATGGGAGCATTCTTCGCCGTGAGTCGTCTGGCCTCGGAAGCCGCTAGCCATACCCGCTTTTTCAACAGACCGCGTGCACGTTCAGGGGTGTGGATGCCTTCCAGGCGCAGGAGTGTCTCAGAGGTATTTCGAATCCTCGCCTCTGTCGGAAAATAAGGCAACAATCCATCCTTCTGGGTTTCAATGAAGAACACCTCAACCTCCGGAAAATCCGTTCTTCCGCCCAGGGCGTGACGCAGGATCAGGGATCCGTCCACACCATGCGTGGCGACCAATGTACCAATGCAGATCTTGTCTTCCATGCTGAAATGAAAAAAGCCTCCGAAGAGGCTTTTTTAAGAATTGATGTTGAATGATCACTCTTCGGTCTTCGGTGCAGCATCACCCTGTGGGCGACGATCGGCCGGACGATAGGAAGAGTGGCCTCCCGGACGAGGACCACGACGGCGATTCCTGGCGGATTCCTCCTGACGCTGACGGATCTTAGCCTCGTGCTCCTGATGCCATACCTGGAATTTCTCCATGGCCTTGGCCTCGTCAAACAGTCCGAGGGTTACACCGCGAAGTAGGTGCTTCAGATAGAGTACGCCTTTGTAAGAGAGGATCTTGCGAACGGTATCCGTCGGCTGGGCACCCTTATGCAGCCATTCGAGCGACTTCTGACGGTCGATCTGGATGGTGCTGGGCACGGTCAGCGGATTGTAGGTACCGATCTTCTGGATGAACTTGCCATCCCTGGGTGCACGGGCGTCAGCCACTACAATAAAGTAGAAAGGCCTTTTTTTACTCCCGTGGCGTTGTAAACGAATCTTTACAGCCATAAAAAATTGAAATTTTTCTTGGGTGGTTAATGTTAGGGTTTCAGTAAACGGACTGCAAAATTAAAATTTTAAAGCGAATTGGCAAAACAAAACCGGAAATTTTGATACCATTCATATGGTTCATCGACGGCCCATGCCCATGCGGGCACCAGCCGGCATTTTCTGCATCACCTTCATCATGTCTCGCATTTGCTCAAACTGCTTCATGAATTGGTTGACTTCGGCGATATCCTTACCACAGCCTTTGGAGATACGCTTCTTGCGACTGATATCGATCAGGTCCGGATTGGCCCTCTCCTCCGGTGTCATAGACCGGATGATCGCCTCTACGCCCTTGAAAGCATCGTCACTGATATCTACATCCTTGAGCGCCTTTCCAACGCCGGGGATCATCGACATCAGATCCTTGAGACTACCCATCTTCTTGATCTGCTGCAACTGATCGAGGAAATCCTGGAAATCGAACTGATTCTTGCGGATCTTCTTTTCAAGCTTACGAGCCTGGTCCTCGTCGAACTGGGCCTGGGCCTTCTCCACGAGCGAAGTGATGTCACCCATCCCCAGGATACGCTGCGCCATCCTGTCGGGGTAGAACACATCGAGGGTATCCATCTTCTCCCCGCTGCTGACAAATTTCACCGGCTCATTGACCGTGTACCGGATCGAGAGCGCCGCACCACCTCGAGTATCACCGTCGAGCTTTGTGAGCACCACACCGCTGAACTGAAGGCGGTCGTGAAACGCCTTGGCCGTGTTCACCGCATCCTGTCCCGTCATCGAATCGACGACGAACAGGATCTCCTGCGGCTGGATCGCGGTCTTGATGTTGGCGACTTCGGTCATCATGGCCTCGTCAACCGCCAGGCGGCCGGCGGTATCGATGATCACGACATTCTTGTTATTGCTCCGGGCATGGGCCACTGCCTTGCGGGCGATGTCCACCGCATCCTTGTTTTCGGGCTCACTGAAGACATCCACATTGATCTGCGAACCCAAAACTTTCAATTGGTCGATGGCCGCGGGGCGATAGATATCCGCCGCCACCAGCAGCGGCGACTTTCCCTTGCGGGTTTTCAAATAGTTGGCCAGTTTGCCGCTGAAAGTGGTCTTACCCGAACCCTGCAGACCGGCCACCAGGATCACGGTCGGATTGCCCTGCAAAGACAATTCGCTCTGTGTGCCGCCCATGAGCTCCGCCAGTTCGTCCTGCACGATCTTGACCATCAACTGGCTCGGACTGATAGCATTGATAACCTTCTGGCCTACTGCCTTCTCCCGGACCCTGTCCGTGAATTCTTTAGCAATCTTATAGTTGACGTCCGCATCGATCAATGCCCTGCGGATCTCTTTCACGGTATTGGCAACGTTCAGATCGGTCACCCGACTTTCGCCGCGGATCAGTTTGAAGGCCGACTCCAACCGTTCACTCAGACTCTCGAACATGGGATGAGTTTTAGAAATAAAAAAACTGAACAAATTGATGTTCAGTTTTGGGTAATGGCAAATTTACGAATTCGTACGGAACCGACCTCAGCCCATATAACTTTTCAGATGTGTGCTGCGCGATGTGCTCCTGAGCTTGGTTATGGCCTTGTCCTTGATCTGGCGAACACGCTCCCGTGTAATGCCGTAGCGATCACCAATTTCCTCCAGACTCAACGGGTGATCCTCATCGATACCGAAGAAAAGCTTGATGACTTCCTGTTGACGGGGGCTGAGCTGCCGGAGGGAACGCTCGATCTCCTGCTTCATGGAGTCGTTGTGCACCAGCTGCTCGTCGGTGGCTTCTGCGTTTGGATTGTGCATGACATCAAGGAGCGTCCCATCCTCGCCGTCAGACAATGGTGTATCCATGCTTACATGCCTGAACCCATTGCTCATCGAAGTGAGGATATCATCCGCATCCATCTCCAGGTATTCGGAGATCTCCTCAATGGAAGGCTCCCGCTCGTATTGTTGTTCCAGGGTCTGTACGGCCTTATTGACCTTATTGGATAATCCAACCTTGTTCAGCGGAAGTCGAACGATCCGCGCCTGCTCCGCCAGCGATTGAATGATGCTCTGACGGATCCACCATACGGCATAAGAGATGAACTTAAACCCTCGGGTCTCGTCAAATCGCTGTGCAGCCTTGATCAATCCCAGATTCCCCTCGTTGATCAGGTCCGGGAGCGACAAACCCTGGTTCTGGTACTGTTTCGCAACAGATACGACAAAGCGAAGATTCGCCTTGGTGAGCCGTTCCAGCGCCTGCTGGTCGCCCTTGCGGATCTGCTTGGCGAGCTTGACCTCCTCTTCCGCACTGATCATCTCTACCCTGCCGATCTCTTGCAGGTATTTCTCCAGACTCTGTGATTCTCGATTGGTGATCGACTTGCTGATCTTCAGCTGACGCATGCTCATAAGGCGTTGACTTTGGGTTCGGTTCTGTGGTCAGTCCATGCGGACATGTCCTCTTAAACGAACACCCCCTGCAGTTATTGCAAGAATCTAAACTCCCTCATGAGACTTTCCCGGACTTCCTGTGGGAAATTTACCTGACAAATGCCGCTGACGGACATCCTGGGCAGCGATCATTAAACGAAGCGAAAAAAGATATTTGCCGATAACGATATTTTTCTATTATTGCAAAGGCACCAATAAAGGTCGGCCCAAGAAACCTATAGCACCATCACCTCAATAGCTGAAAAAAGATGAGCAAGCAACTCTATACCCTGGAATATCCTGTGAGATCCTCCGCCACCATACTATATGAATTCCTGTCCACCCCGGCAGGCCTGCAGGAGTGGTTTGCCGAAAAGGTAGACGAACGCGACGGACTGTTCAGTTTTACCTGGAACGGCTCAACCGATCAAGCGGAAGTGATGGAGTCGGAAAATGATAAGTATGTCAGATTCAGATGGTTGCATGCCCCCGCTGGCGAATACTTCGAATTTGGGATAGAAAAATCTGAAGTCTCCAATCAGACCATCCTGGTCATTAAGGATTTTGCGGAAAAAAAGGAAATCCCGGATCAAAAGAGGCTGTGGGACTTCCAGGTGAACGATCTTTTCCACAGGATCGGCAGCTGAGTCAAATGCCTCCCCTGCTGCCTTGAATAGCGACACTCAACGGAGGATCTCTGCAATCTCCGCATACACGGACAGCAACTGTTGCTCGACCTTTTCAAGCGGACCAATGGGAATCTGTTTGGAGAGTTTCGTAAACAATCTCACCCGATACAGCTCGAGCCATTCGTCCTCTTCAATCAAATCCACGGGCAGATAGTTGTCTTCTCCAAAATGATGCTCCCATTCTTCGGGGGCGATGCAGGCATGAAATCCCTTTTCTCCGATCTGCTGACGGCGCTGAAGGATCCGGTCGCTGAAATGCTCCCGGTAATTGCCTTTGAGATGGAGGGTAACACTGAAGAAATTCCCCCACCAAAACATCGTACGGATGGCCATGACATCATGCGGCCTGAAATACCGGGGATAATCAAGCACCAGATAGGGAAGCGCACGATAACTCTCACCCCTCGAGATCTTGGCAGGTACTTCCAGGGCAGCTTCCAGCTCGCGGTGAAGCGGTCGTAGGGCATCAGGCTGGGCAACGGAAAGTCGGCCGAAGAGCAGGTTGACCTTCTCGATCACGGCATTCTTCAGCAACATCACAGAGGCATCTGACGCCAACGCCAATTCCTCTTCCGAAAGCTTTAAATTTGCCTCAGCCATAGTCCAAATATACCTAATTTCAACTAGCCTGCCCGTTGATAAAAAAACTGGATAAACTCATCCTCAAAGCCTTCATCGGCCCCTTCATCGCCACATTCTTCGTGACGCTGTTTGTGCTGGTAATGCAATTCTTCTGGAAGTACATCGATGACCTGGTGGGCAAGGGCCTCGAATTAAGTGCCATCCTCGAACTCACAGGATATGTCACGGTCACCGCCATCCCCCTGGCCCTCCCCCTCGCCATCCTCCTGTCTTCGATCATGACCTTCGGCAACCTGGGTGAAAGCTTCGAACTGGTGGCCATCCGATCCGCAGGTATTCCGCTCCTGCGATTCATGCGGCCGCTGATCGTCGTCAGCCTCGGCGTCAGTATCATCGCCTTTCTCGTATCCAACTGGGTGATACCCGTCGCACAGCTCAAATTCACGACGATGCTGTATGACATCCGCGTCGCCAAACCCGCATTCGACCTCAAGGCTGGCATCTTCTACACCAAACTGCCAGGATATGCCATCAAGATCGGTCACAAGGCAGATGACGGCAGCACCATCGAAGACGTCATCATCTACGAGAACGTATCATCCCTGCAGGATAACATCATCGTCGCCGAAAAAGGCGAAATGAAGATGAGCGAGGATAAGAAATTCCTTCAATTCGACCTCGAAAACGGCTGGAGATACCAGGAACGCGGAGGATACGCCACCGTCGAGACGGAATTCTACCGCATGGGATTCAAACACTATCGTAAAGTATTCGACCTCAGCAGCTTTGAAGTACTCAAAACCCCCGACAGCCTGTTCAAGGGAAACTACATGATGTTGAATGTC
Organism: uncultured bacterium; assembly: GCA_903959965.1. Taxonomy (GTDB): domain Bacteria; phylum Bacteroidota; class Bacteroidia; order Chitinophagales; family Chitinophagaceae; genus Pollutibacter. The sequence continues at coordinate 16,245 of CAJBZC010000499.1, read as the reverse complement.
CGGCAACTGCGCAAGACCGCAGACTCCCTCGAAAGCACCACCAGCGATAAGGTCGCGGAACGCGTCAGCCGGGAAGTCAGCAGCTATTTTCTGACCGGAAAATTCCTAGACAGCGGATGGAAGGCATCCTCCCCCGCCCCAAAGGTCGATCCGGATATCAAGCGCTACGAAGACTACCTGCCAGACAGCACTTACAATCTCGCCATCCAACGCGCAGTAGACCGGATGAACCTCATTAAATCATCCCTGGACGTCATCGCGCCGGAAAACGACCTGCGCCGTCGCGAGATGCGCTATACCCTGATCGAATTCCACAAGAAATTCTCGCTCTCCCTGGCCTGCTTCGTGCTCTTCATGATCGGAGCCCCGCTGGGATCGATCATTCGGAAAGGCGGACTGGGCATGCCGCTGGTCATCGCCGTCGTTTTCTTCCTCATCTTTCATATCACGAACATGTTCGGAGAAAAATTGTCAAAACAAGATGCACTGACCCCGATGGGAGGTATGTGGATGTCCACCCTCTTGCTCCTGCCCATCGGCATCTGGCTCACCTGGAAAGCGATGAATGACTCCCAGCTCTTCAGCAATGAGTTCTATTTCCGGGGATTCAGAAGGCTTGTATCCTTGCTTCCAAAACGCAAGAGCAAAGCGGAAGCATAACGATTTGACCTAACTTCAATTAAAATATATCCCATGTCGGACAGAAGAAGATTCCTAAAGCAAACCCTGCAGGGAAGCCTCGCCCTCACCGCCGGTCAACTCGCCTCCGGATGGATGCCCGCACAAGCCGGACAATCACAGCCCCACCCGGCCGACCAGGCACCACTTCCGTACGGTTTTGCCGCCCTGGAGCCCGTGATCGATGCACAAACCATGGAGTTGCACTTCACAAAACACGCAGCCGCCTACGCCAAGAACCTCAAGGACGCCATGACCGCCGAAAAAGTCGCGCCCGGCACCTCCCTCGAACAACTGCTTTCCGGCATTTCGAAATACTCTGAAAAAATGCGGAACAACGGCGGCGGACATTACAACCACGAACTGTTCTGGAAGTCCATGGCCGCCGCAGGCGGACAACAACCCGGTGGCAGGCTGGCGACAGCACTGGACACGACCTTCGGCTCTTACGATAACTTCAAGAAGAAAATGACCGAGGCCGCCATGACCCGTTTCGGCAGCGGTTGGGCCTGGCTATACCTGGATACAAAAAATACCCTGCAGATCGGATCCACCCCTAATCAGGACAATCCACTAATGGATATTTCACCTGTCAAAGGATGGCCCATTCTGGGCCTCGACGTCTGGGAACACGCCTATTACCTCAAATACCAGAACAGACGGGCAGAATACGTGGAAAACTGGTTCAAGGTGGTAAACTGGAGCTTCGTCGAACAACGCATGCTCGCCGCCGGAAAATAAACCGATAGCATACCCATAATTGGCAGACTAAAATAGGCTCAGCCTCCACCAGCACCTTCCGCTCAAGGTCGGTCGGGCTGACGAAGGCTGATGATGACATGCAATCAGAGGTCAACTTATACCATAAAATTGAACATAACAAGGATGTAGATCAGCCAACCGGACCCGTATGTTAAAATTGCATAAAGCAATATTACTCCGATACTTAGGTTGTTGAGACACCCACAAACCAAAGCCATGCAAGCCTGGAAGACTTATCATGAAGAACATAGCAACCGGTTCCTGGAAGAACTGCTCGCCCTGCTGAGGATACCCTCTATCAGCGCCCGCAGCGAAAACAAGGCCGACATGGTCGCCTGCGCTGAAGCCGTCCGCGACCGCCTTCTGGAAGCCGGCGCCGAACGCGCCGAACTACACCAGACGCCCGGACATCCTATTGTGTTCGGCGAGCGGATCATCGACCCCGCGCTCCCCACTGTACTCGTTTACGGACATTACGACGTACAGCCGGCCGATCCACTCGAACTCTGGCACAGCGGTCCCTTCGACCCGGTGATCAAAGATGGGAAGATATACGCGCGCGGCGCCTGCGATGATAAGGGGCAATTCTATATGCACGTTAAGGCCCTCGAAACCATGATGCAGACGGGCACCCTCTGCACCAACATCAAGTTCTGCATTGAAGGTGAAGAGGAGATCGGATCTCCAAACCTCGCACATTTCGTGAAAGACCACAAGGAACTGCTAAAAGCCGATGTGGTGCTGATCAGCGATACGGCGATGATAAGTATGGACAATCCGTCGATAGACATCGGCGTGCGCGGACTCAGTTACATCGAGGTCGAAATCACCGGCCCGAACCGCGACCTGCACAGCGGTGTCTACGGCGGCGCCGTCGCCAACCCCGCTACCATCCTGGCTAAAATGATCGCGACCTGCCACGACGAAAACAACCACATCACCATCCCCGGTTTCTATGATGATGTCGTCGAATCCACGCCAGAAGAACGAAAACTGATGGCGGCCGCCCCTTACAATGAGGAGGAATTCAAACGCGACCTGGGCGTTGAAGCCATATGGGGCGAAAAAGGCTATACGACCAACGAACGCACCGGCATCCGACCCACCCTCGAAGTCAACGGCATCTGGGGCGGCTACACCGGAGAAGGCGCCAAGACCGTACTACCCTCCAAAGCCACCGCCAAGATCTCCGCACGACTTGTCCCGAACCAGTCATCCAAAGTGATCACAGAGAAACTGCTGAATTATTTCCGCAGCATCGCACCCGCCGGGGTGACCGTAAAGGCAGAAGAACATCACGGTGGCGAACCCTACATGACACCTGTCGATTCGATCGCGTACCAGGCAGCAGCCAAGGCTATCGAAGACACCTTCGGAAAGGCCCCGATCCCCGTGCGGGGCGGCGGCAGCATCCCCATCTGCGCACTCTTCGAACAGGAACTGGGCATCAAGATCGTTTTCATGGGATTTGGTCTCGACAGTGACAACCTGCACTCCCCCAACGAGAAATACGATCTCTTCAACTTCCATAAGGGCATCGAAACCATCCCTCATTTCCACAAGCATTTCGCAGAAATGTGGAAGCAGGGATCCTGATTGCCATCTTCGGTTATGCGTGACCGTGAGCCGGATGCGGGCGATTTCAAAGCCATCGCATCCGGCTTATTTTATATTTATATTATCTCGCCCCCGGCGGACAATGCCGACGCAGGAAATCGGTACAAAGCTTCCGTAGATGAGCCGAAGTACCCTCTCCTTCCCGGATGCCATGCGCCCGACCGGGATAGGCCATGAAGCTGAAAAGGCGGCCATGTCGAACCAGCTCATTGATCAGGATCTCTGCATTCTGATAATGTACATTGTCATCCGCCGTGCCATGGATGTACAACAGATTTCCACGCAGATGACGCGCATGCGTGACTGGTGATCCTTCAATAAAATCTGCCCGGTTTTCAGAAGGAAGTCCCATGTACCGCTCCTGGTAGATATTATCGTAGGTCAATTGATTGGCGACCGCGGCAATGGAGATGCCCGTCTTGTAAATGTCCGGATGCCTAAACATGAGGTTGAGTGTGGCGGAACCTCCGCCGCTCCAACCCCAGACCGCCACACGCGAAGTGTCCACATACGGACGCTTGAGGATCTCCTTCGCGGCCATGGCCTGATCACGGATGTTCACGACCCCGATCTTCCGATAGATCGATTTCCGCCAGGCACGGCCCTTGGGAGCCGGCGTACCTCGATTGTCCAGAGAAATATAAATATAACCATCCTTCGACATGTCACCTTCATAAATGCGGTTGCGGCCCGTCCCGAACCGGTCTGTCACGGTCTGTGATGCCGGCTCCGAATAGACGTGAAAAACAACAGGATATTTTTTGGATGGATCAAATCCGACGGGGCGTACCATCCAGCCATCCATCTCCACGCCATCCGCCGTCTTCACCCTGAAGAACTCAACTGGATCAGGTGTCGATGCCAACTTCGCAATGGCATCAGCCACGGGTCCGCGGCCACCGCCTGCCGAGCGATGATCGGGCAGACTTACCCACTCACTCACCCCCGGGATCCGATGGTTGGTGAAGCGATGAATGGCCTGTGCACCTCCCGGTGCGATCTCATATTCATGCGTGCCCGGCTGACCTTCCGGTGTGAGGCGTTCCGCCGCAGCACTACCGTCCAATCTGATCCGAAATAAGTATCGCCTGGTGGCATCATCAGGCGAAGCCGAAAAATAAATATAACCGCTGCGCTCATCGATCCGATCAATGTCGATCAGATCATATTGACCCGCAGTGATCAGTTTCGGAGACGATCCATCCATCGGAACGCGCCAGAGATGCCGCCAACCGTCTGTTTCACTGGCCCAGACAAAGGCGCGTCCTCCTTCGATCCAATCCCAGCCGCCATAGGCATAGCCCTCGTCCCAGTTCGGCAGAATATCTACCCAGGCACTGTCGCGCTCAGAGAAAATTGGCCGCGCATTCCCGCTCATCGCGTCACAGACAAAGAGTATGCTCTCCTGCTGCTTACGATCCAGTTGCTGGACGATGACTCGCTTTCCGTCCGGCACCCATTCCATCCGCGGGAGATAGTGCTGACGCATATCTCCCGGTATTTTCATCCAGGATACCGGTCCGCCCGCCACCGAAACTACCCCGATGCGCACGGCTGACGGCGGTTCGCCGACCTTGGGATACTCCACCGGTATCACCCGGGAATAAATCGAGTCGGTATTATTCATCATCAGAAAATCCCTTGTGCCGGCGGCGTTCACCTGCCAGAAAGCAATGCGCTGTCCGTCCGGACTCCACCGGAAACCATCCCGGCAGGCAAATTCTTCTTCATATACCCAGTCGAAGGTGCCATTGATCATCCGGCGATGCCCGTCTTTCGTCAATGCCTTCGGTGCACCGCCAGCCAGGTCTTCTACAAAGAGATTGTAATTGCTCACATAGGCGACGCGGCGGCCATCCGGTGATAACTTCGCGAACATCAGCGACTGCCCCGGCAATCCAAGGCCAAGCTGACGCCAGCGGCCTGTCTTCCGGTCGAATACATGATAGTCGCCCCGCGTTTCATATCGCCACACCCTGGCCGTATTGGTAAACACCAACAGACGCTGCATGTCGGCACTGAAGCGAAAAGCCGCAGGCTCCAGACCAGGCTGCAATTGGTCGAGCTGTGCCCTGGATACCAACACTTCCTCCGTACCAGACAACATACTGATTTCAACGATGCCTTTTTCAGTGAATTCTACCCGGGCCTTTCCGTCGGGCAACCAGGGATCGGAAGAACCTGGCTGTCCAAAGGATACCCCGGAGATCAAAAGGGCGTGAACCGCGATAAGGATCCGTAACAGACGATGCATGAGGATTTTTTTTGGGAAGTTACGGCATCGCGACGAAGCTTGCCCGAACGCTGGGCAGGAATGATTCGCTACATTTGGAATCTGAACGTCAGCGCCCATGGCCGCATCCGAAAAACTTCGCATCGATAAATATCTCTGGTCCATCCGGCTGTTCAAAACACGGTCGGCCGCCGCAGACGCCTGCGACAAAGGACGGGTGAAAATCGAAGGTACCTCCGTAAAGGCCTCCAGAAATGTGCATGTGGGAGATACCTATGAAGTACGTACCGATACGCGGAAATGGGTCATTCGGGTGGAGTCGCTGCTAGACCACCGCGTGCAGTATTCCGAAGCGGTGAAACACTATACCGACCTCACGCCACCCGAAGAACAGGAAATGATCGCTTTCCAGGCCGCCATCTTCCACACAGGGAAACGCCCCAGTAAGATCGGTCGCCCGACCAAGAAAGACCGGCGCGAGCTGGATGATTTCATGGAATGAGCACCCGCAGATGCGTTATCTGTCCAACGGAAGATTGTTGAACAGCGCGATCTGCCACTGCCCCCGACTCTTCGTTTCCTGGATCTGCGACATCAGCCCCACCTCCAGTCTGATATCCCGGTGCAGCTGATAGCCCAGGGCACCATAGACCCGGTTCCGGTCGTACACAGACTTGTCTGTATGCAGGAACACCTCGTTGTATAATGACAGGTACCAGGCCCCCTTCTCCATCTTCGGCTTGTTGAACGGAATGTTCGCTCCCAAAAAATAACGAAATCGGGCGCGGAAGCGATCCGCCAGAAACCGCTCCTCTAATCGATATCGGTGCTGTAAAAATACCCGGCCGAAAGACTGCCGGGTGATGAACTGCTGGAAGATCCGATGCTCTGATGTTTTGTTTTTCACGGAACTTCCCGGCGTATAAGGCTCACTGTGGATAAATGCATATCCCAATAAGAGATTGTTATTCCCCTCCGTCAGATTCCGGCCGATACCTGTACGCACCAGCAACTGCTCCAGGTCGCCCACCGGATTATAATTGCGGTACTGTACCTCGTTCCACCAGTTCCACTTAGCGGCAAACCGTTGATTTCCAATATAGATCATCCAGTTCCCGATATCGGTCGACTGGGCCCTGATGACACCGACCGATATCAGCACACCCGCTGATAACAACAACCATTTCTTCATTCAATTAATTATAATGGAAATAATTATTTCCAATTTAACGACTCCAGACCTCGCTGATCGGATCTCCTTTTGAGCTTTTGCCGGAATGATGCCAGTTGCGGCCGTCCACCTTGCCGTCGAAACTCAGGCTCATGCCGACCCGGCTGCTGTCGCGCGAGAAAAATTCGATGTATTCCGTGTACTTCCCGTTTTCGAAGGTATAGGTGCCGCCACCGGTTCCGAAGAATTCACCTGTGGCCATATTGATCGCCGCCCACTGGAAACGCTTCCCGGACAGCAACTTGATGGTTTTACGTGCGGCAGGTTTGATCTCGACCATCTTCCCGCCCTGGTCGCGGCCGGTGATGCGCCAGTTGCCGGCCAGGGGACCGGTGCCGTCATCTGTCCGTTTCCACCCGGCCTGTTGGCCACCCATGTCTACCGCCAGCTTCCCTTTTTTGATCGACCATTCCGTCTTATATGCACTGCCTACTTTCTGACGCGCACTGGTGTTATATTCCACCGTGCCGGTCATCAGTCCCGACTCCATCGTGCAGGTGCCGCCTTCCGTATGGATGAACTTTTTCCCGGAAATATCAAAACTGCTCAGGCTGTAATAATCATCGATGATGACCAATGTGTGCGTAATATTCCCTTCCTGCCGCACCCAGGCACCGGTGGGTTGATCACGAAGGGTTCCCATGGCCATCAGCGCTAAAACAGGCAACAAAACCATCAGTTTTTTCATATGTGCAAGTATTTAATATGTATTGAAATGATAAGCATTCAACATAATATCAGAACAACTCCACCCACCAGTTTTTCGACCATTCCCCGCCGGGCTCAAGGTGGACAATGCCCGGTTTTCGGGTGAATTCGCCATCATGCGACACGGTGTCCGCGTGTCCCTGCCAGGGTTCGATACACACAAAAGGGGCGCCTGGTGCGGCCCAGAGCCCCAGGTGCGGCCAGCTTTCGATTCCGAATCTTAGGCCGTGCCGGTCTTGGTCGCTCCCCAATTCAATATGATCAGATCGTAATCCCTTGAGTACGATTGCATCCCGTTCGAAGGTGTCCTTCGTCAGCGGGATGACCTGTCCGTCGTTCAGGAACGGCACTGCTTCATCCCGGATCAATCCATCAGCCAATGGCCATCTGCCGGTCGTTTCGGGTCGATTGAACGTCAGTTTATATTGATCATATGAGAATCCTTCCCGCAAAGGGACCCGGAAAGCAGGATGCGCGCCCAATGAGAAATACAATGGTCGATCATCAGGGTTGAAGACCGAATAGGTCACCGTCAACCGGCCATTGGCGATCAGATAGCGCAGCTGAAGGACGAACCGAAAGGGATAGACGACACGGGTGGATTCGTCGTCCTCCAGCGTGAACAGCACTTCCGCCTCGCTGATGGTTTCTGCCCGAAAAACTTTCTCCCGGGCGAAACCATGCCGGGGCAGCGTGTAGGTTGTACCGCAATATTGATAGTGATTGTCGCGCAGGGTGCCCACGATCGGAAAAAGCACGGGCGAAAACTTACCCCACCAGGCTGGATCGCCCGACCAGAGATATTCGAGACCGGTGGCCGCCGAACTCAGTTGACAGAGTTCCGCCCCCAGCGGATGGATGGATGCCTCGATGCCTTCATGCCTTAAGCGGATCATATACTAAAATTAGGAAAGAAAGGGATGCGGGAAGAAGATACGCCGATCCATTGAGGACAGTTTGCTGATGGAAATCATACCATCCGATGAAATCCGTCAGAGACCCAGAAAATCGACCCGGGTACTTTTGAATTCGCCCTCCATGGCGAATAAACCCTCCTCTCATGCCCCACGCGGATATCACAAAACCGATCGACCTGACGGGTCACGCCGAAGGTACTGGCCCCAGGCGGCACCGCCAGCCCGCCTACATGGATTTCATGCCCCCCTGCAACAGTGCCTGTCCGGCGGGGGAAAATATCCAGGCCTGGATGGCGCACGCCCAGGCCGGCGATTACTACCAGGCCTTCCAGCAGATCATGATCGACAATCCATTTCCGGGCATCATGGGGCGTATATGCGTCAAGCCCTGTGAAAACGGATGCAACCGCAATCACATTGATGATACGGTCAATATCCATGCGGTGGAACGCTATATCGGCGACCTGGCGGTGGAGGAAAACTGGCAGCCGCACTGGGAGGCAAAACCCACGGGCAAACGGGTAATGGTGGTCGGGGCCGGACCCGGCGGTCTATCTGCCGCGTACCACCTGGCCCGCATGGGACATGCCGTCGAGGTCTTCGAATCGTCTGACGCACCCGGTGGTCTCATGCGCCATGGTATCCCCGAATATCGTCTCCCCCGTCGAATACTTGAACTGGAAATAGGCAGGATCCGGGCGATGGGTGTCATGATCCATCTGAACCATCCAGTCACCGACCTGATGGCGGAAAAGGAGCAGGGTCGCTTCGACGCCGTCTATCTGTCCTCCGGTGCCCAACGCATCCGTAAGGAAGCCATCGACGAAGATGAAGCCCGCATCCATATCCAGGACGCCTTTACCTTCCTGCGGCGCTTCACCGACGGCAACAACATGCATCTGGGTAAAAGCGTCGTGATCTATGGCGGCGGAAAACTGGCCATGTACATCGCACGGATCGTGAAACGCCTGGGCGTGGAGGCGACCGTCCTCTTCCCCGGCGACCGGAAACTGATGCCCGCCTATGACTATGAAGCCGATGACGCATTGTCAGAAGGTGTCGAGATTCAGCTCCTGCGCAGGATCCACAGCATCCGGCAGAACCATTTCACCCTTGAGAAAATGAAAATCGAGAAGGACAGGGCCGTCGGCACCGGAGAATGGACCAGCGTAAAGGCAGACTCGCTGATCCTCGCCCTGACCCAGGAATCTGACACCGGATACCTGCAGGAACTGAAGGATATCGTACTGAAAGAAGACGGCACGGTGGTGATCGATGCCGACCGGATGACGGGACGTGCGGGCGTCTTCGCCGGTGGCGACATGCTGCCCGGAGAAACCCGTAGCGCCACCATTGCGATCGGACATGGCAAGAAAGCGGCACGATACATAGACGCCTGGCTGGTGGGTGAAACCTATGCGAAACCCGTAAAGCCCGCCACGGCCGGCTTCCGCAAACTGCACATGTGGTACAAGACCGAAGCCCCCCTGCAGGAGCAGAACCGGCTCATACCCTGGGTCGCCATTCGTTCCTTCGATGAGGTCATAAAGGGCCTCACCGAACAGGAGGCCCGATACGAAGCGAAGCGATGTTTGAGTTGCGGCAATTGCTTCGAATGCGACGGTTGCTTTGGTGCCTGCCCCGAAGATGCCATCATCAAACTTGGACCCGGTAAGGGCTACCGCTTCGACCTCGACAAATGCACCGGCTGCGCCGTCTGCTACGAGCAATGCCCCTGCCATGCCATTGAAATGATTCCTGAACCCGACAAAGCCACCGCAGATGTTCACTGATAAGCTCATCGCCACCATGGATGGCAACGAGGCCACCGCCTACATCGCCTACCGCGTCAATGAAGTTTGTGCAATCTATCCCATCACCCCGTCTTCTACGATGGCCGAACTGGCGGATGAGTGGAGATCCAGGGGTCTCAGAAATATCTGGGGCAATATCCCCGATGTCATCGAAATGCAGAGCGAAGGCGGTGCGGCTGGTACCGTCCACGGTGCACTGCAGACGGGATCGCTCACCACGACTTTCACGGCTTCGCAGGGACTGATGCTGATGCTCCCGAACATGTACAAGATCGCGGGGGAACTGACACCCGCCGTCTTCCATGTGGCGGCCAGGTCGCTCGCCGCCCAGGGACTGTCGATCTTCGGCGACCATCAGGACGTGATGGCCGCCCGGACTACAGGCTTCGCCATGCTCTCATCTGCCAGCATCCAGGAGGCCCATGATTTCGCACTCATCGCGCAGGCAGCCACCTTAAGGTCACGCATCCCCTTCATTCACTTCTTCGACGGATTCCGCACCTCGCACGAAGTCAACAAACTCGAACTCATCCCCGATGATCAGATCGCTGCGATGATCCCTGACGAACTGGTATTCGCACATCGAAACCGGGCCCTTAATCCCGACAAACCCTTCATACGCGGCACAGCTCAGAACCCGGACGTCTATTTCCAGGGACGGGAAACCGTCAACCCGTTCTATAAAGCCACCCCCGGTATCGTGGAAAAAGTGATGGAGGCATTCCAGGCAATGACAGGTCGGGGTTACCGACTATTCGACTACACCGGAGCGCCGGATGCGGAACGCGTCATCATCATCATGGGATCCGGGGGTGAAACCGTCGAGGAAACCGCCAAACTAATCAACATCAAGGGGGAAAAAACGGGCGTGATACAGGTACGCCTCTTCCGACCCTTCTCCTCCGATCACCTGCTGAAAGCATTACCCGCCAACGTGACATCCATCGCCGTGCTCGACCGCACCAAGGAACCGGGCGCAGCGGGAGAACCCCTCTACCAGGACGTACTCGCATCCCTGGTGGAGGGCCTCCAGGATGGGCGGCTGCCAAGGCTTCCACACCTGGTGGGCGGCCGATACGGACTCTCCTCCAAGGAGTTCACACCCGCCATGGCCAAGGCCGTCTTCGATGAACTGAAAAAATCCGAACCCCGGAACCATTTCACCATCGGTATCAACGACGACGTAACCTTCACGAGCCTGCCTTATGATCCGGCATTCAGCCTCGACGAATCCGAATGGCGGCAGGGCCTGTTCTTCGGACTGGGTGCGGATGGCACGGTTGGGGCCAATAAGAACAGCATCAAGATCATCGGCGAGAACACAGACCTCTTCGCCCAGGGATACTTCGTTTATGACTCCAAGAAATCAGGAGCGCGCACCGTCTCTCACCTGCGCTTCGGTCCCAAGCCCATCCGAGCGCCATACCTGATCTCCAGGGCCGACTTCATCGCCTGTCACCAGTTCGTCTTCCTGCAGAAGGTCGAAATGCTGGAATTTGCGAAGGAGGGAGCCACCTTCCTGCTCAACAGCAGCTATGGCCCGGATGAAGTATGGGATCGTCTGCCCGCCTCAGTGCAGCGACTGATCATCGACCGGAACATTCAGATGTATGTGATCGATGCGACCGCCGTCGCCCGCGAAACCGGCATGACGGGACGCATCAACACCATCATGCAGACCTGCTTCTTCGCGCTCTCCGGCGTACTGCCCCGGGAAGAAGCGATCCGGGAGATCAAAAAGACAATCGAAAAAACTTACCACAAGAAAGGTAAAGCCGTCATTGAACAAAACTTCAAAGCCGTGGATGCCACGCTCGACGATCTTTTTGAAGTTAAGGTACCCATGACCGTTAGTGGTACAGAGGTATCGCTGACGGATGTCGTATCCGCCAAGGCACCCACATTCGTGCGCGACATTACAGCTAAGATGCTGACCGGGCATGGCGACGAGTTACCGGTGAGCGCGATGCCCATCGACGGCACCTATCCCAGTGCTACGACCAAATGGGAGAAACGAAACATCTCCGACATCGTCCCCGAATGGGATCCCGCCACCTGCATACAGTGCGGCAACTGCGCTTATGTCTGTCCACACAGTGTGATCCGGGCAAAGTTCTACAATGAGGAATGTCTGAAAAAAGCGCCAGAAGATTTCCGGTCCGCTCCGATCAATGCGCGCGGATTTCCGGAAACCCGCTATACGCTTCAGGTGTACGTGGAAGACTGCACGGGCTGCAATCTCTGCGTGGAAGTGTGCCCGGCCCACGATCGTGAGGATGCCTCTAAAAAGGCCATCAACATGGCTGAGAAAGAACCGCTGCTCGAACGCGAAAAGAGGAACATCGAATTCTTTGAGAACATTACCTGGAACGACCGGTCTACGATCGACTTCTCTACGGTTCACGGGGCTCAGTTCCTGGAGCCGCTCTTTGAATTCTCCGGTGCCTGCGCGGGTTGCGGCGAGACGCCTTATCTGAAGCTGTTGTCGCAGCTGTATGGCGACAGGCTGCTGGTGGCCAATGCCACCGGTTGTTCTTCCATCTATGGAGGCAACCTGCCGACCACCCCCTGGGCTGTGAATGCGCAAGGCAGGGGACCGGCCTGGTCAAACTCACTGTTTGAAGACAACGCGGAATTCGGTCTGGGCATGCGGATCACTGCCGACAAACACGCCGAAACAGCCGCGTCATTGCTCCGAATGCTGAGTGAAGATATTGGATCAACACTGGCCAATGAGATCCTGAATGCCCCGCAAACACTGGAGTCTGAGATCATCAGACAACGGTCACGCGTAACCGAACTGAAGAATGTCCTGGCGGGTATCGATCATCCCCGTGCCCGGCAGCTGCTCTCCCTTGCCGATCATCTCGTGAAGCGCAGTGTCTGGCTGGTAGGCGGTGATGGCTGGGCTTATGATATAGGCTATGGCGGACTGGACCATGTGCTGGCGAGCGGACGAAACATCAACATCCTCGTACTTGATACGGAAGTGTACTCCAACACCGGGGGACAGAGTTCCAAAGCTACGCCGATGGCGGCGACGGCCAAGTTTGCGGCGGGCGGCAAACGCGTCGGTAAGAAAGACCTGGCCATGCAGGCCATCTCCTACGGAAATGTGTATGTGGCTCGCGTCGCCTTCGGCTCAAACCCGCAGCAGACGCTGCTGGCCATGCGCGAGGCCGAAGCCTATGATGGTCCTTCCATGATCCTCGCATACAGCCACTGCATCGCACACGGCTACGATCTGAAAGACGGACTTGATCAGCAGCACAAGGCCGTACACAGCGGATACTGGCCACTCATACGCTACAACCCGACGCTGCGAAAGAAAAAGCAGAATCCATTCGTACTGGATTCGCCCAGACCCACCATGAGTCTGAGGGATTACGCTTACCATGAACTTAGATACAATGTGCTGACGCGCACCCATCCCGAAGAAGCCGAAAAACTGATGTTGCTCGCACAGGAACTGGTCAACCTCCGCTGGAAGAACTACGAGGAGTTGGCCACCCTGCAAGCCGGAGACTTTGTGCCCATCGCCTGAAAACATAAATATGAAGGTGGACGCTGAACGATCCTTTTTGATTGAGGTGATTTCTCGTATCTTGTCTGAAATCGCCATTCCATGCATTGGTCACATGCCATCACCGCGGGTTGTCTGAGTGCCGCCCTTGTCATCTCTGCCTGTAAAAAGGAGGGAGCGGGCACCAACAGTACCGAAACGGCCACTTTCGATCTGATCCAGGACGAGATCCTGACCACGCAGTGTGCCATTTCAGGGTGTCATGCTTCCACCTCGGATGGAACATTTGCACAACATGGTCTCGTGCTGGCGAAAGGTCAGGCCTATGACAACCTGGTGGCAAAGGCCTCGAAGAATGCAGCGGCGGCGGCACAGAGCATCATCCGCGTCAAGCCTTTTGATGCGGAGAACAGTTTTCTGTATCACAAGATCACCTGCCAGGCCAATCACCACACGGGCAATTTCGGCAATAAGATGCCGATGGGCGGACGCATCCTGACCAAGGGACAAGTGGAACTCATTCGCCGATGGATCAATGCCGGTGCCCCAAAGACGGGACGCCCTGTAGAGGCCTCAGTGCTGGACGATAAGTCCGCCTGTCAGCCGGAAGTTACACCCCTCGCCCCACCGGCTGCTTCGGAAGGCTTCCAGTTGAGGATCGAACCCTTTGACATTGCGAAGCAATACGAACGCGAACTTTTTGTACGTCAGAACACGCCCAATACCAGCACCGTTTTTGTAAACCGGCTGGTCATGCGCGGGGGAAGTAACAGTCACCACTTCTTAGTGTACAGTTTCAGAAACCAGACAGGTCTCCCCGCCGTCGGCCAAATCCGAGACATCCGCAATCCGGATGGCAGCATCAATCTGACCACCCTGGCCCAGATGCAGAACCATATTTTCTTCGGAGGCACGATGGAGGCTGAAAAAGAAGTCACCCTGCCGCCCGGCGTGGCGCTCCGGGTGAACGCCGCCACTCCGCTTGATCTGAACGCACACTATTTCAACAAGACGGACCTTACGCTGAAAGGTGTCAATTACGTCAATTTTTACACCGTTCCGCAGTCGGCCGTTCAATTCGAGGCCAAACCCCTTGATCTAAACAACCAGGACATCCCCATTCCCGCCGGCCAGCGCGTGACCTTCAAGAAGACCTTCACCTTCAACAGCATTACCCGGGTGATTCAACTGACCGCGCACACCCACAAGCTGGGTGAGAAATTCATCATCCGGATCACCGGCGGTTCTCGTAACGGAGAGGTCGTCTATGAAAACACGGACTGGGAACATCCGCTGATCAAGAACTTCAATACGCCTATCACCCTGCAACCCGGCGAGGGTCTGATGTCCGAAGTCACCTATTTCAACAACACATCCAAGGCCGTGAGTTTCGGACTCACCAGCGAAGATGAAATGAACATCATTTTCGGGTATTACTACTGATTCCCTGAGCCTTTAACAGCTTATTGCGATCACATTCCTGCAGGAATCGGTACCTTTGCGGCGCAAAAGTTAACCAATCAACACAGGTAGATGGAAGCACACAAACGACTGACGATCGGGCTTTTCGGTTTCGGAGTGGTAGGCGAAGGCCTTTACAAGATCTTGCAACAAACCCCTTCGCTGAAGGCGACGATCAAGCGGGTTTGTGTGAAACACCCTGACCGGGCGCGCAATGCACCGGCAGAATTGTTCACCACCGATCGTGATCTCCTGTTGAATGATCCCGACATCAATGTGATCGTGGAAGTGATCAACGAGTCTGAAGCCGCCTGGCAGATCGTATCCACTGCCCTACGAAACGGAAAGGATGTCGTCAGCGCCAGCAAGAAGATGCTCTCTGAACACTTCCCCGAACTGCTGGCCCTGCAAGAAGAAACCGGCCGGTCTCTCCTCTATGAAGCATCTTCCTGTGCTTCGATCCCCGTCGTCCGGAACCTCGAAGAATACTATGATAATGATCTCCTGCACGGGATACGGGGCATCGTGAATGGCTCCACCAATTTCATCCTTACCCGGATGTTCGAGGACAAGCTGGATTTCCGGTCCGCCCTCATTCTGGCACAACAGTTGGGCTTCGCCGAAAGCGACCCTTCGCTAGATGTAGAAGGCTGGGATGCCGTCAATAAATGGTCAATCCTGCTCGCCCATGCCTATGGCATCATTGCCCATCCATCGACCATTCTTCGAAATGGCATCGATCATATTCACCTGGCGGATGCGGCCGTTGGCCGAGAAAAAGGACTCTCCATCCGCCTCGTCGCCCAGGCACAGAAACTCGAGAACGGCAAGGTAGCCGCCTTTGTCATCCCACAGTTCGTTACGCAGGATGATCACCTGGCCTTTGTCCGAAACGAATACAACGGCGTGGTCATCGAGAGCGGCTTCGCCGACCGTCAGTTCTTCTACGGAAAGGGGGCGGGCAGCTTCCCCACGGCCTCCGCCGTGCTGAGCGACATCGCGGCCCTTCGTTATCAGTATCGCTACGAGTACAAGAAAAAATATCACCATACCCCGCTGGAACTGACCGAAGATTTCTACCTGCGGGCCTATGTGAGCATGGACAACACCGTGCCGCTGCCCAAAGAGCATTTTGAAACACTCGAAGAATGGCATTCGGATGCCGAACGCAAGTACCTCATTGGCATCCTCCCCTTCACCGCCCTGCGCAAAGGCGATTGGTGGCATACCATGGGGACCTCGCTCATCCTCATGCCAGACCCGATCATCGAAAACATGGAGATCCCCAGGCTCAAAAAGCT